>JAJYGS010000140.1 GCA_021785055.1 Nitrospirota bacterium
GGTCGGTGGGACCCGGCATGCAGCTCAAGCCTCGATGTTCCCGTCGAAGCCTGTCGCCCCCATTTCAATATTATAATAAAAATCGGCAGCTTTTGCAAGGACTGCCGAGTCTGAGGTTTTTTTAGTGCTACCTGCCTTCGCGGAGCCTGTCAGCGAAATATTCCGGCAGCCCATTTTCCACAATGGCCGATGCAACCCGCTCGACATCGTAAGGCAGCCTTAAAAACTCAGATGCAACGGTTCTGTCTTTAATATCAAGCAATAAAACGCAGGCGCGGGTGTCCCCGTCTTTGGGCTTCCCGACGCTTCCGGCGTTAATGAATACCTTGCCGCCCATATCTTTCCTGTACGGCTTGTGCGTGTGCCCGTAGATCATCACGTCCGCGTCCGCCTTCGCGGCCATACGCATGAAAAAGCCGCCGTCTCTGTCTTCGGTCCAATACAGGTTGTTTTTGGTTGGCGTTGCGTGGAACAGCGCGATTTTAAGATTCTCGCAGGTAAAAGCTACCTTGAACGGCAGGCTTAAAAGGTATTCTTTCGTTTTCTGGGTTGCGTGCTCCTTCGTCCAGGTGAAGCCGATATCCATCATCTTCGCCTGCACCTCGTTTTCATACCGGCATCCGCAGTGTCCCTTATCCATGCCGACGGTTTCGTCATAGTTCCCCTGCACCCCTTCTATTTTACGCTCTACAAGGAATTCCGCGACCTCATTGACGAAGGGCGCATAACCGCCTATGTCTCCAAGGTGATAGATTTTGTCGGCCTTGCGCTCAACGGCTGCCTGGTATGCGGCCCTGAGGGCATCGATGTTGCCGTGTATATCGCCGAAGATAGCTATTTTCACGCTGCCGTTAGAACCTCAGAGCGGATCGACTGCTGTTACCTTGCAGCGAGCCGGGCCGAAATACTTCTTCTGGAAATACAGAGAGACGTTGACCAGCCCGATAAGCGCCGGGACTTCGACCAGCGGCCCGATAACGGCAGCAAACGCGGCCCCGGAGTTTATGCCGAAAACGGCTACCGCGACTGCAATGGCAAGCTCGAAATTATTGGAAGCGGCGGTGAATGACAGCGTCGCGGCCTGCTCGTAGGTCGCGCCGATCTTGAAGCTCATATAGAACGACACGAGGAACATGACGATGAAATAAACAAGGAGCGGGACGGCGATTCTCAGGACGTCGAGCGGCAGGCGGACTATGTATTCCCCCTTGAGGGAGAACATGATGATTATCGTAAAGAGCAGCGCAATGAGCGTTACCGGGCCGATGCGCGACGCAAACTCCCGCTCGTACCACTCGCGCCCTTTCAGTTTCAGGAATGTGAAACGCGTAAGCATACCGGCAATGAAGGGTATACCGAGATAGACAAAGACGCTCTTCGCTATCTGGGACATGCTGACCTTTACCACCGCGCCCTTCATGCCGAGCATCGGCGGTAGCACGGTTATGAACAGGTAGGCGTAAACGGAGTAGAACAGCACCTGGAATATGGAGTTGAAGGCGACCAGTCCTGCGGCATATTCCCTGTCCCCGCAGGCGAGGTCGTTCCATACGATGACCATCGCGATGCACCTGGCAAGGCCGATCATTATAAGCCCGACCATGTATTCCGGATAACTGCGCAGAAAAACCACGGCGAGGACAAACATGAGGACAGGCCCGACAACCCAGTTCTGCACAAGCGACAGGCCGAGGACCCTGGCGTCCCTGAAAACGCGCCCCATCTCCTCGTACCGGACCTTCGCAAGAGGCGGATACATCATCAAAATAAGACCTGCCGCAATGGGAATGGATGTAGTGCCGACCTGGAAACGCGTGATGAAGTTAACCCAGCCCTTAAAGAGATAGCCGGAACCGACGCCGATGGCCATTGCGAGGAATATCCAGAGCGTAAGATACCTGTCGAGATATGATAGCCTGCCCGCTATGCCCTTCATCGATACGTCTCCTCGTTTATGCGTATTTCTTTCAGGGCGCATCCGCCGCCGTTCTTGGCCGCCCTGAATTCCTCAAGGCGTATCCTGTCCTCGGCGACCTTTTCCCCAGTGGCGCCTTCGAGCGCGGTCGGAAGCAAAATCCGGCTCTGTATCGACGAGAAATCGAGGTCGTAGTGGTTCCATCGGCCCTTTTTGCGGTCTTTAATGAACCCCGCCTCTTTCAGAATAGCCAGGTGAAAGGATACGTTCGGCTGGTTCATCTCAAGCGCCGCGGTTATATCGCAGACGCAGAGTTCGCCGTCCTGCAGAAGTTTCAATATCCGAAGGCGCGTTTCGTCGGACAGTGCCTTGAAGAGATATAAAGTTCTTTCCATGCCGCTCTCCAGTATCAGTTTATTTTTATATTTAAATAGAATATACCTTAAAAGTCAAGCTATTTAATATGTTGATATAAATTTTGACTTATTGATTCCTGCCGCCGAAAATACTTGCAAGCTCCCTTAAGACCTCTTCGGGCGGCAGGCCCGGCGGCGACGCGAGGTACCTCGGCTCCCATACCGGGTTGAATTTATCCTTGAATTTCCGGAGGTTACAGAGCAAGTCGAAGTGTTCCCGGTGGGTGTAAGGGAGGTCTTTGAAGGCGCCTGCGCCTTCTTCCGTATAGAGGGGCGCAGTCCCTAAGTTCAACCATTTAAAGCCTTTTTCCATGCCGTGGCGGTAAATCCCGGCCAGAATTGGCATAAGCGCGTCGGCGCCGGGCCTTATGCGTATAACTACCGGGAAAAGCTCGGATTTTGCCTCGCACTGCCAAACGTGGGCGATGGCGGCGAGACCGTCTTTTATGAGTGCCGCGACGGGTAAATTTTTAATCAAAGGGCCTTCCGAAGGCCCTGTTTCATGCTCGAAAACCGCCCGCGCATCCCCCGGTAACGCCGCCATGCCGCCCTCGAAATATCCGAAATCGAATCCCGCTTCTTCGGGGGAAACCATGCCTGGCAAATCATCTGCGATAGGCGCTCTCGCCTCCTCGGAGACCTTCGTCAGGGTCAGTCCCATGTCCAGGTAAAACTGGAGGTTTCCCGACGGCGCATCGTAAAACGCAGGCCTGATTTCACGGCTTCCGGATTCTATGAAACGCCAGGCAAGCTCCGTCCTGGCGGAAGGCGGCCCGACTGGTTCGCCCAGGCATATATTCACTCTTTCGCCCTGCGCCACCGGCAGAAAAGCGCCCGGCTCCTCTGTTGTCATCGCCCTGGCATTCTCATGGAACGTCAGGTGTGAGGGCGTCTGTCCGGTCCGGCAGGCAATCTTCGGCGCATCGGGGATTTCTTCCATCCCGTGCAGGACGAGTCTCGGCGCTTTCCGCCCAAGAGCGATTCCCGCTGCGATGAATACAAGGGCCGCCGCCGCGCCGACAGTAGTACGGAAGAACCTTGCGGCATCGGCATAGTAGCCGAACTCAAGCCACATCTCCCGCGTGTAGTGCACATGCCTGTAAACGAACAGTCCGACAGCGGCGGAGCTGATAATCACAAGCCCCGCCGCCAACAGCCAGCCGGTCGAAAGCGTCTGGGACTTCAAAGGCGCAGTCCTGTAAAACAGCCTCGGAAACGGCAGAATCCCGGCCAGGACGACGAAAAGAAATATCGCTTCTTCGTAATCGAACGCCCGCATAAGCGAAAAGACAATCCCGAAGAACAGCGCAAGGACAGACAGGGAGTAGGCGTTTTTAATCCGCCTCTGAAGGCCCCTTGCGAGAAACAGGAGGACGATGCCCGTGAGGCCTGCCATTATGTGCGCCGTCTCGACCGCCGGAAGCGGCAGCAGGGCCGACAGGGCGGACATTCTGCCGGGGACGGCGGGCACCGCGCCCGTTACGAGGAGTATCGCCCCGGCTACGAATACGGCGATGCCGGCCAGGTCGGGGAGCAGGATCGGCGCGGCCCTGGAGGCCGAGAGCGCGGCTGTTTTAAAGAACTCCTTGTTCCGGAGCGCCTCCTGCGTGCCGAGCATAAGTATGCCGGCAATCATCGGCAGGATGTAGTAAATGCCCCTGAAGACAAGCAGGGAACCGAGGACGGAGGCCGGAGGTGCGTACGGAGACAGCATGATGAGCGATACCATCTCGAATACGCCAAGGCCCCCCGGCGCCTGGCTTGCGAGGCCCGCAATCTGCGCGAACAGGAATATGCCGATGAAGTCCGGGTATGGCAGGCGCAGGTCGTGCCGCAGGAGCATGAAGAGGACGCTCCCCGCGAGGAGCCAGTCGAGCGAGGATACGCTTACCTGGGCCAGGCAGATGTCAAGGGACGGCACCTCGAACTCCATGCCCAAGACACGGACAGGTTTTTTCCTTATGAGGCATACGGCGAGGTATGATAATACGACGAGCAGGCATATAAGCCCTGCAACGAAGTCAGACGACACCGGCAGGTGCAGTTCCGTGGGGACAGGCATGGGCCTTGAGAGAAATATCAGCGTCCCCATGAAAGTAAACCCGACCCAGAACGTGATGCCGTTGAACATCACGACCTTAGCCACCTCCTTTGCGGAGAGACCCCAGGATGAATAGAGCCTGTAGCGCACCCCGCCGCCGCTTATGGCGGACGCGCCGATGCTGTGGCTCAGGGAGTATGCTACGTAAGACGCGAAGGCGGTCCTCCTGTATGCGAGCGTCCGGCGGATGTAGTAGATGGAGATTGTGTCGTAGCCGGTGAGCACGAAGTAGCCTGCGGCTGTGAGCAGGAGCGCCGTCAGGACGTCGTGCGCCGGCAGATTTCTTATGTGCGCGATAATCTCGTGGTAGTGGTATTTCCTGAGGGCGTGGCGAAGGACTATGAGCGCGGCCAGGAAGAGCGCTCCTCCCAGAAACGGCGCGAACCTTGAAAGGACGGTTTTCAGCCTGCTACGCCCAGGACTGTCCGACATGGTGCACCTTCAGGAGGTTCGTGCCGGAGCCGTAAGGCACCCCCAGCGTTACCACGATGGCGTCTCCGGGCTTTACCAGGCCGTGGCCCAGTGCCGCCCGCTCCACCTCGCGTATCATGGCGTCCGTGTCCCGCTCCTCCCGGACTATCATCGGGATTACCCCGAAGTAAAGCCTCATCCTCTTGAAGGTTTTCTCCGACGGTGTCGCGGCTATCACGGAAGTCCTGGGCCTGTATTTCGATATGTGGAGCGCCGTGTCCCCGCTCCGGGTGAAGCAGATTATGGCCTTTGCGCCTATGGCGTCGGTGCTCCGGCATGCGGAAACGGCGATGACCTCTGAGGGCGTTGCCGCCGCATCCGTATAATTGACGGACGAACACGAAACGGCTTTAGCCGCCTCGGCGTTCGCGGCTATTTTGTTCATCACCAGCGCCGACGCGACGGGATATTTCCCCGACGCCGTCTCGCCTGATAGCATCAGGGCGTCCGTGCCGTCAAGCACCGCTCCGACCACGTCCGACGCCTCAGCCCTCGTTGGCCGGGGGTTCCATATCATGGACTCCAGCATCTGTGTCGCGGTAATGACGGGTTTTTTCATCTCGTGGCATAGTTTGATTATCCGTTTCTGGACGAACGGGACTTTTTCAAGGCGCATCTCAACGCCCAGGTCCCCCCGTGCGACCATCACGGCGTCGGAATTTCTTATAATCTCCTTTATCTCCCGGAGAGCCTCCGGGCGTTCGATCTTAGAGATGACGGGAATATCGGAGCCCAAATCGGCAATTTTCCTTTTCAGCATGAGCGGGTCGGAGGCCTTCCTGACAAACGACAGGGCGATGTAATCCACGTCCTCTTCCACAAGCAGCTTCAGGTCCTCGAAGTCCTTCTCCGTCATGGTGGGAAGTTCGAGCGGGAGGCCGGGGAAGTTCACGCCCTTGTGCTCCAGGAGCATGCCGCCTTTCACGACCTTTGCCTTTACATCTCCCACGGACGCCGATATTACCTTAAGCTCCATCATCCCGTCGTCTATCAGTATGCGGGAGCCGCGCCTTAAATCCGCGCCGAGCTTTTCGTAACTTACATATATCCGTCCCGCGTCCCCGGTTATCTCTTCGGAGGTGAGAAAGAGGGTATCGCCTTCGTTTAACCTTGCCTTTCCGCCCGCGAGTTTGCCTACCCGCACCTTTGGCCCGCCGAGGTCTCCCAGGATACAGAAAGGCTCCGTCCTGCCGGATTTTGTCAGGTTTCTTATCCGCCGGATAAGCCCGCGTTTCTCTTCTGCGTCCCCATGGGACATGTTCAGCCGGAAGCAATCCACGCCAGCCCTTATCAGCTCAAGGAGCTTATCTTCGCCGCTCGAAGCCGGGCCGACCGTCGCAACCACTTTTGTGCGCGCCATAAATAATTGAATCCCTTCGTGTTTGTGTGTTATACTCCGCCCTGAATCAATTATAACAGCTTATCATTATAGGAGAAATTTCCTTGAGAAGGGACTTTTTTTTAATCCTCGTCCTGGTTTTCGCCCTGCTTATTGCTTCCTGCGGCAGGAAGGGGGACTTGATAATCCCCGGAACCGTGCTTCCAAGGCCCGTTACGGGGCTTTCCGTGGAGCTTAAGTCCGATGCCGTGATACTCTCCTGGACCGCGCCCGACAAGAACACCAGGGACGACCCGCTTACCGACCTCGCAGGATTTCTCGTGCTCCGCGCGGATGTCCCCTCGGGCGAGGCCGGCTGCCCCTGCGCGTTTAAAAAAGTCGGGTATATAGACCTTGAATATCCCAAGGGCGCGGCGATAAACGGCAGAAGGGTCGTATGGGCGGACATGACGGGCGTCTTCGGCAGGAGATACGTCTACAGGGTAACGCCCATGAACAGGGACGGCTTTTACGGCAAGGCCGCGCAGACGCTCCCGGTGGATTTTCTTATGCCGCCGGAGAGAATCTTAAACCTCGCGGCCTCCGCGGGAAACATGACTGCCCTGCTATCCTGGAGCATCCCGACTAAAGACGAAGGCGGGAGGGAAATGAACGACCTGGCCGGGTATAATGTTTACCGGCATGAGCAGGGCGTAAAAACGAAGACGAAAATAAACGCCCGGCCCGTAAAGGAGAATAAATATGCCGACGCCGGGCTTGTCAACCGAAAGACCTATTGTTACTCCGTAACCGCGCTAAGGGGCCAGGATCCGCCGCTGACAGAGGGGAACTATTCGGAAGAGGTATGCGTCACGCCCGCCAAGACCCAGGCGCCGCCAGCACCAGCCGGGCTTCGGGCAGTAGGCGGCGAGGGGATGGTAATGCTGTCCTGGGAGCCGTCGTTCGAGCCGGACGTGGCCGGATATAATATTTACCGGAAAGCCGAAGGAGAGCGCGCCTTTGCGAAGCTGAACCACGCGCTCGTCCTCAGGATAACATACGCGGACAAGGACGCTGCGCCGGGGAACAAGTATACGTATTATGTGACTGCGGTTGATAATGCCATACCGCCAAACGAGAGCGCGCCCTCGAAGGAAGAGGAGGCGGAACCCATAAAATAAGCGACCACAGGGTACCATTCTGAACCGTTCGGCCCTGCTTTAGGCCTCGTTTATGCGGCGATATTATACCCGCCTCCGGTTGCCTACGGCCTTATGGAAGCCCCGCCGATGCGCGGCAGGCCGTTCTTCTCATACTCCTGGAAAAAGGCGGTGTAAGTGGCGTTGATCCCGTTCTTGACATGCGCCCCAAGCCGCCCGACCGGAAACCCTCTTCTTTTTATCTTCAGCGTAAGCTTTGAACGAATCTGCTCGGCGTGCATAATTCTCCTTTCGTAATAGGAATTAATACCGTAGAATAATTAAACTTTCGCATGTAATTAAGTTTTTGTCAAGAGCGATTGTCGTTTTAAGCCCTATGAGCTTTATTTAACGGTTAATCCTCCATAAGATATTGCTTTTCCAGATGAAGTATGATATAAGACGGCGTTATTATAAGGAAACTTGCCGGTTTTATAGAGCGGGATGAAAATCAAATAAGGAGGCGAGAGTGAGGAAAATTGCATTTATTGCGTGTTTTTTGATGTTGACGGTGGCTGTGCCCGTATTTGCTGAGCAGGCGCAACCCTCCGGTGCAGGCGAGAACGGGTTCAAGTTCTCCCTCGGATACGACGGGGCCTACATGCATTACTCGGAAAACCAGCCCTCCGGCACCGGTGTGTTCGATAAAGAAAACGGCTGGCTGAACGGACTGAGCGCCGAGCTCAGATATGACCGCGCGTTTTCCTATCCCCTCTTTGCGCGGGTCAAATTCGACTACATTAATTCAAACCACGTAAAATATATCGGCGGCTTGCAAGGGGGCGGGACATTCACCCCGTATAACGCCACAAACCCGGATACCGTCTACAAGACGGAATTCAATTTCGGATACAAGATATGGAATCCCGCGCATTTCTCGCTGGCCCCGTATATCGGCGTGGGGTACAGGGACTGGGTGCGCGGCCAGGACGTGCTCCCCGATTACGAGGAAACTTATTCCTGGTGGTATGGGGCAATCGGCCTGGAGGCCAAGTACAGGGCCACAAAACGCCTGCTGGCGGGGGTTGACGCCGCCCTGTTCCTGCCGTTCGACCAGAAGATGAAGACCAGCGTCGCCCACACGATTGATACCGCGACGTTTCATATCAAGAGCCGCCCGGGCTGGCGGGTCGATGTCCCTCTGTCCTACGACGTGTATACAACCAGGGCCGGGCACTTCATAGCGTTTGTGTTCCTTACGCCTTACTACGAGCATTGGAATATCGGCCAGTCGCAGACCGTAACCCTGACAATAAACGGCTCACCGACTATAAACGGCCAGCCGGTCGGTACCGCCCTCGAGCCCACGAGCCATACGGATTTATACGGCGCAAAGGCCGGGATCGGAGTAAATTTCTAAGGCATTCCTTAAACCCGCCTGCCCCCGCGTTTAATAAAACCGGGGCAGGCGTTTTATTTTTCTTATGCCTCATCAGAAAATTTTATAATACTTTTCGATATATAGACATTGTCCCTTAAGTTTCCACAAGTTATAGTTATAGGCCGGCCTGATGTCCTTCTTTTATACCCGCCGTTTATCCCCTCATTAATATTATTAATTGGAAACCTATATAGAAAGGATGTAAACTCCCCCTCCGTGAAGGGCCATGCATATAAGCATGAACAGGGGGCAGGGGGCTGAAGGGGCGGTAAGCGGTAGTTCGGGCAGGCTGACGGTTCCCATGCCTTTAGTTCCAAGTTACTTGACCGATTTCATAACAAGGAGGAAGTGAAGATGGCGCTTGTTAACCCGCACGGAAAAGCAAAAAAACTGATGCCTCTTCTCCTGGAGGGGAAGGCACTGGAGACGTCGATAGCCGCCGCGAAGAAGATGGAGCAGGTCAGGATGACCTCCAGGGAGACCTCCGACCTCATAATGATGGGCATCGGCGCGTTCACCCCGCTCACGGGCTTCATGACGAAGGCCGACTGGCAGAGCGTCTGC
>JAJYGS010000110.1 GCA_021785055.1 Nitrospirota bacterium
CATATCGCGCATTATTACAAGCGAGCGGAAGTCAACGACGAGGTTGTTATATCCGAACGACGCGCCGCGCTCGGTCAGGATAATATCATCGTAAACCCCTCGCCCTATGGGAGAGGGGCAGGGGGTGAGGGCTTCACCGGCATTTTTTATTTTGTTTATTACGTTCTTCATCTCCCAGGGGGACATGAACTGGCCCTTCTTTACGTTCACGGGTCTGCCTGTCCTCGCCGCCGCCTGGAGAATGTCCGTCTGGCGACATAAGAAAGCGGGAATCTGTAGCGCGTCAAGGACTTCCGCCGCAGGAGCCGCCTGCTCCGGGAGATGAATGTCCGAGATTACGGGGACGCGAAAAGTCTCCTTCACTTTTGCGAGCAGTTTAAGACCTGCCGCTAAACCGGGCCCGCGGTAGGACGACGATGAAGAGCGGTTCGCCTTGTCGAAAGATGATTTAAACACAAGCGGAATGCGCAGATCTCCGGCTGCCTTCACAACCTGCTCCGCCGCGTCCATGAGCTTCGCCTCGGACTCTATGACGCACGGCCCGGCAATCAGCACAAGCGGGTTTGCGCCGCCGAGTTTGACAGAGCCTATGTTAATTTCTTTGGTCACAACGACAGCTCTTCCGACTGTTGGTGCTTCAGCGCCGCGCCGATGAAGCCTTTGAAGAGCGGGTGCGGGTCTCGCGGGCGGGACTTGAACTCCGGGTGGAACTGGCATCCCAGGAACCACGGATGCCCCGGCATCTCCACAATCTCGACAAGCTCCCCGTCGGGGGACGTGCCGGAAATTCTCAGCCCGTGTCCGCAGACTATGTCTTTGTATAAGTTATTGAACTCATACCTGTGGCGGTGCCGCTCCATAATCTCGCCCTTGCCGTACATCTCGCGGGCTATCGTGCCGTCTTTTATCACGCATGGATATGCGCCCAGGCGCATCGTGCCGCCCATGTCCGACTGGCTCGTGCGCGTCTGGACGGCCTGCTTCTGGTAGTCGTACCACCTCTCCATGAGGTAGATTATGGGGTCTATTGCGTTGACATCGAACTCCGTACTGTTCGCGCCGGACTTGCCGCAGACGTTCATGGCGAACTCGATTACGGCGACCTGCATCCCCAGGCAGATGCCGAAGTAAGGCACCTGGCGTTCGCGCGCGAATTTTACGGCGGCGATTTTTCCTTTTATCCCCCTGCTCCCGAACCCGCCCGGCACAAGAATCCCGTGCACGTCCATGAGATATTTCTCCGGCCCGTGTACCTCAATCTCCTCGGAGTCCACCCATTCGATATTGACGCGGCAGTCGTTGGCGACGCCGCCGTGCACAAGCGCCTCGTGCAGGCTTTTGTATGACTCCTTCAACTCCACATACTTGCCGACGAGGGCGATGGTGGTATTCTTTCGCGGGTTGTTTATGCGCCTCACGACGTCCTGCCAGCCGGAGAGGTCAGGCGGATTTTCCGGGAGCTTCAAAAGCTTTACAATCTGGTCGTCAAGCCCTTCCTCGTGGAGGTTCAGCGGGACTTCGTAGATATTGCCCACGTCCTTGGCCGTTATGACCGCCTCCTTCTCGACGTTCGTGAAGAGGGCGATCTTTTTCTTCATGTCCGCGGGGAGCGGGCGGTCTGTGCGGCAGAGCAGTATGTTGGGCTGTATCCCTATGGAAAGCATTTCCTTGACGCTGTGCTGGGTCGGTTTCGTTTTTAGCTCGCCGGCGGCGTTGATATACGGCACGAGGGTGAGGTGAATATAAAGAACATTGGACGAGCCTATGTCGTACTTGAACTGCCTGATTGCCTCCAGGAACGGCAGGCTTTCTATGTCGCCTATCGTGCCGCCGACCTCGACAATCACGACGTCTTTTTCGTCGGCGACCTTCTTTATGCTCTCCTTTATCTCGTCGGTAACGTGCGGCACGACCTGCACTGTGCCGCCCAGGTAGTCCCCGCGCCTCTCCTTGCTGATGACGTTGAAGTATATCCTGCCGGAGGTGAAGTTATTGACCTGGGACATGGATGTCGAGGTATAGCGCTCGTAATGGCCTAAGTCGAGGTCCGTCTCGGCGCCGTCGTCCGTTACGAAAACCTCGCCATGCTGGAACGGGCTCATGGTTCCGGGATCCACGTTTATGTAGGGGTCGAGCTTCTGGTTCGTAACGCTGAACCCGCGCGCCTCAAGCAATGCGCCGATGGAGGCCGCCGCAAGCCCTTTCCCAAGCGAGGAAACGACACCGCCGGTGATGAAAATGAACTTAGCCATGTTTCTGCTCCTCGGAGAAAAGGTGCCTTATCACGTCCAGGTCCTTGGGCGTATCGACGCCAAGCGAGTTCAATTCCGTCACCGATACTTTTATTTTATATCCGTGTCCGAGCGCCCGGAGCTGTTCCAGCTTCTCTACCTGCTCCAGGCCCGTCCGGGGGAGCTTTGTAAACTTGAAGAGAAATTCGCGCCTGTAGGCGTAGATGCCTATGTGCTTCAGGCATTTCCCTCCGGCGAACGTCCTGTTTCTCCATTCGTCCCTGTGATACGGGATCGGGGCGCGGGAGAAATACATCGCGAAACCGTTCTCGTCCAGGACGGTCTTCACATTCGACGGATCGAATATCTCTTCGGCTACGCCAATAGGGGTCGCGGCTGTGGCAATGTAAATCGAAGGGTCTTCGAGCATCGGCGCGATAGTCTGTTCTATCAGCGCCGGAGGAATCATCGGCTCGTCGCCCTGGATATTGACGTAAATATCGGCGCGTATTTTCTCAGCCGCCTCGGCGACACGGTCCGTGCCGGAGGCGCAGCCGGGGCTGGTCATAAGCGCTTTCCCGCCCAGGCCCTCCACGGCGTTGATTACCCCCTGGTCGTCCGTCGCCACCCATACTTCGTCGATTCCCCTGGCCTGTGACGCCTGTTCGTAGACCCTCCAGACCATCGGTTTTCCGCCGATGTCGAGCAGCGGCTTTCCCGGAAGGCGCGTTGACGCCATACGGGCGGGAATTATAACGGCGACTCTCAAAGCGCCTCCCTGTTCCCGATATACCATTTTACGAACTTCGGCACGCCTTCCTCGACCTTCGTCATGGGATTATATCCGAGCATCTTTTTAGCTTTCGTAATGTCGGCATAGGTAACCTCGACGTCGCCGGGCTGGTCCGGAAGCTGTTCTATGTTTGCTTTTTTCCCAAGGCTTTTTTCGATAAGCTCTATGAGCGTCCTGAGTTCCGTAGTCTCAGATTCGCCGATATTGAATATCTCGAAGGCGAAATTGGCGTCGATTGCCTTGAGGACTCCGTCCGCGATGTCGTCGATATACGTATAGTCCCTGCGGGAGGAACCGTCGCCGAACATCGGGACCGGCTTTCCCTGGTCGATAAGCCGTGTGAACTTGTGTATGGCCATCTCCGGCCTCTGGCGCGGGCCGTAGACGGTAAAAAACCGAAGACATGAAATATTAAGGCCGTAGAGGTGATGATACGTGTGGCATACAAGCTCGCAGGCTTTTTTCGTCGCGGCGTAGGGAGATACGGGATTGTCCACGAAATCGGTCTCGGAAAAGGGGACTTTTTTATTGTTCCCGTAAATCGACGAAGAGGACGCGAAGATAAACCCCGGCAGGCTGTTTTCCTTCGCCGCCTCAAGGAGGTTCATCGTCCCCCGGACGTTCACGTCCTCATACAGAAGCGGGTCGGCTATGGAAGGCCGGACTCCCGCCCGCGCGGCGAGGTGAAATACCCGGTCGAACTTTTCCCGCCCGAAAAGGTCTTTTAAAAGCTTCAGGTCGCGGATGTCCCCTTCGACAAGTTTATATGACGGATTTTTCAGTGCCGCCCCGATGTTACGTCTCTTGATTTTCGGGTCGTAGAAATTATCGAAGCAGTCGATTACGACGACCTCGTCCCCGCGCGCAAGGAGTTTCTCCGCAACGCTCGACCCTATAAAACCCGCTCCGCCGGTAACAAGTATTTTCATATTAATGATTGCCTTATAGTTTTTCTTAACTGCTCCAGCTTCACCGTGGCCGTCCCGACTTCGCCCACTACAATGCCCGCCGCGTGGTTGGCGATTACAGCCGCTTCGCGCATGTCCGCGCCGGCGGAAAGGGCCAGCATGAGCACGGCTATTACCGTATCTCCGGCGCCGGTAACGTCGTATACTTCCTTGGCGACCGTCGGTATATGCACAGGCTTTCCGCCGTTTAAAAACAGGCTCATGCCCTGCTCGCCCCTGGTAATAAGAACCGCTTCGCTCTTCAGCCTTTCGATAAGCTTTTTCCCGGCGGCGGCGATGGAGACCTCGTCCGTTATCTCGAACCCCGCCGCCTGCGAGGCTTCGAGGTTATTCGGCGTCACGACCGTGACCTTTTTATAATAATCGAAATGCCCCACCTTCGGGTCTACCGCGACGGGTATTTTCTTTTCGCCTGCCATCTTTACGATACCGGAGACGAGTTTCTTTGTAACGACGCCCTTGGCGTAGTCCGATATTATAATCCCGGAGAAGGTGTGGTTATGGGTCTTGAGGTAGTCGAGGATAATGTCCTCGGAGGCGCAGGCGATGTCGCCCTTGCTCTCGCGGTCGAAACGGACGACCTGCTGGTTGTGGGCAATCACCCGCGTCTTGACGGTGGTCGGTCGGCAGTTGTCGACGATTATCCCGTCCGTGTCGATTTTCTTTAGCCTCAGCTCGTGGACTATCCTGCGGCCCATCTCGTCGTCTCCGACGGCGCCGCAGATGCCGGCCCTGCCTCCGAGAGAGACGATGTTGTTCAGGACGTTTGCCGCGCCGCCGAGCATTATGGACTCGTGGTTGATGTCAACCACCGGGACGGGGGCCTCAGGCGATATGCGTGAGACCTTGCCCCAGATGAACTGGTCGAGTATGATGTCGCCGACTACCAGGATATTGGCCGACTTAAAACGCTCCAGGCGGCCAAGAAGGCTTTTTTTATCCAAAACGCTCTCTCCCGAAGGACATATTAAAACGAGTTATTTTATATTACTTTCCTGTAAACCTCAAGAGTCTTCTGGAGTGTTTTTGTCCAGGTAAAGTTTTCCGCTTTTAATCTTGCCCTTTTCCCGGCTTCGTTTCGCGCCTTTTCGCAGGCGAGATACTGTAAAATGGCCGCGAGTCCCGCCGCATCGTCGGGGTTTTTAAGCACGAAACCGCTTGAGCCGTCTTCAATAATCTCCGCTACGCCGTTCTGTACCGTGGTTATAACCGGCAGGCCGGACGCCATGGCTTCGAGGCAGGAGTTCGAGAACGGGTCGTATTTTGTCGGCAGGACAAAAATATCAGCCGCGCCGTAAAGCGACTCCGGCTCCCCTACATGGCCGGCAAAAATAAGCCGGTCTGAAATTCCCAGTCTTTCCGCCAGCTTGAGAAACGGCCTTTTGTCGTCCTTTCCGGCTATCAAGAGCTTGATTTTACTGACGTTTCCTTCCATTTCCTTCGCATATCCGAGTGCGCTTATGGCCGTCTGAAGCCCTTTTCTTCTATACCCTGCCCCGACGAAAAGTGCGAGCAGTTCGTCCCCAAGGCCGTATTTTTGCCTGATTTCAGCCCGCTTCAGACGTGTGGAAACCGGGTTGAATTTTTCCATATCTACGCCGTTATACGCAATGAAAACTTTCTCCGGCGGGATCGGATAATGCCTGAGAAGCCCCTGCTTTGAAAATTCCGAGTTCGTGATAACCGCTCTGCATCCGCCGGGCCTGTAGCGCTCCTTCTCCATTTTCAGGACAAGCCTGTGCAGAGGGTTTAAGAAGTTAAATGAGCTTCCCATCCTTTCGAGATATTCCGCATGACATCCGCCGCCCACCGTGACAACCCCGTCCGTGAACGGCCTTATCTGGTTATGCACGAGGTCGATATCCCGCCTGCCGGACAATGCCCGCAGGAGGTTGTTTCTGAAGCTCGACACCTTCAGAAAAGACGGCCCGGAGGCCATAGGGACTATGTTTACCTCCGCATTGAAGTCCGGCTCCTCGACGGCTGCCGCGAATATGGAGACTTCCACGCCCGCTTCCACAAGCCCCCTGGCGAGGTTCCACGTACGCCGCTCGCTGCCGCCTCTCCTGTCGAAGCGAATGGAAGCAAGTCCTATGCGCATCCGAGCACCTTCCGGTAAAGCGCCTCAGTGTCGTCGAGCATCTTCTCTTTCGTATGGCCCTCAATTGCCATCCGTCTTCCGGCCATTCCCATTTCGCGCGCTTTTTCCGGCTCTGACAGGAGTTTCAATATCGCGCCAGACAGGGCTTCGGGATTCCTGGGCGGCACGATACAGCCGTTTATCCCGTCCTTGACAACTTCCGGAATGCCGCCCGTCTCGGTGCCGACAACGGGTTTCCCGGCGGCCATAGACTGAAGCGCGAACTGCGGGATGCCTTCGGATGCGTAAGAGGCCATCACGGAGACGTCGAAGGCGGCTATTATATCCGGGATGTCCTCGCGATGCCCGGCGAGTATCACGGAGTCCTGTAGTCCCAGCTCCGCAATGAGCTCCGTTATTCCCTTCCTGAGGTCGCCCTCGCCGGCGATTAAAAGCCTTGCATCAGGGAAATGCCGGACGACTTCAGCCATTGCGCGGACTATATGCAGGTGCCCTTTCCAGCTCCTGAGCGCCGCGGCTATGCCTACGACCGGCACGTCCGCGGTTATGCCGAATTCCCGCCGCACCCTCTCGCCGTCCGCCGCCGCAAACCTCTCCACGTCTATCCCGGTAGGTATCGGGAATATTTTATCCGGAGATAATTTGAGCTCCCGGACAAGCTGCTCCTTTATGAAACTGCCGGTCGTGATGACGCCGTCGTTCAGTGGGCCGTAAACGAGCCTGGTAAACGGGTTCGGCCTTAACCTCGAAGATATGTGCCTGGTGCGGACGACTTTTATCCGCGCGATTCTTCCGGCCAGACCACCCGCCCAACTGTCCCGCGAGCTGTGGGTATTAAGTATCTCAATGCGCTCGGATTGGATTAATTTCCGGAGCTTATGCCCGGTAATAAATAGACTTCGACAGTCGAAGTCTATCCCGAAAACCTTTATGCCCGCTTCCGACGCCCTTTTATATATTTTTGCATGTTCCGGCGCGGCCAGGGCTACACTGTGGCCTCTCTCCTTCATCCCAAGCATCTCGCTTAAGATGCGGATCTCCTGCCCGCCCCAGCCAACGGAGGCCTCGGTATGAAGTATGCGGAACATCAGAAGTATCCCAGCCCCTTGAGCTGCTCTGCTATCATGCGCTGGTCTTCTTCATCCGTCTTTCTGGTTGACCCGTTGTATGCTTCGCATTCGGTATCGGTTGATACCTCAGGGGTATTGGTCTCCCTGAATGAATCCTCTATTACATTAAGCATCACGCTTCCGTCCATGTCTCCGGGAACGGACAGGCCTAGTAGATACATTAATGTCGGCGCGACGGATTCTATGTTTTCGCCGGCGGCGCGCCCGGATTTTTTTATTGGATTGCCGCATATTATAAATATCCCGTCGGGTTCATGCACTCCGCTGAGTTCGTCTCTTTTCGGGTCGGGACAAATCACATCGGTCGCTCGTATATCGTTTCTGAATTTATTAGGGATCTCGTAATCGCGGTCGAGCGCTATGGTAATATCCGGGGCCTTGTCAAGGAAATTACCCGTATAAATTTCTTCCCTCCTGAATATTTTCTTTATAACCTTCCTGCCGTTATGCGTGATATTATCAAGCGTTTCCGTAATATCTTCAACCAAATTATCGTACTCTTCGCCGGGGCTGACGCAACCGTCCACATACCGTCCCCTCGTGTTTATAAAGATTGCGGCTGTCCCGCACCTGTAACTGGAACACCAGGCCTTGCTGCGGCTGAAATCCACTACAGATACCTTGTTCGGGTGATGCTCCTCAAGCCATTTTTTCAGAAACCCTGGGCCGTTCCTGTATATGATACGGTGAAAACGCCGTCTGTTCGAGACCAGCAGTTTATTGTCAATCAGCAGTTTATTCAAGTTGAACGAATAATTTCCCGCTGGGCCGGTGCCGTGATCGGATACGGCCATAACCGCGTCAGGCTGCAATTCATCAATGATTTTCCCAAGCGTTTCGTCCATGACGGAATACATTCTCCTGGCTGCGGCTCTGGCTTTTTCTCCGACTGGCGAGTGATAACCCGGAAAACTTTCGTCAAAGAAACTCCAGAGGTGATGGCTCATCTGGTCCGGCTCCTGGAAACAGAACATGAAAAGGTCCCATTTCTCTCTGCTTGCCATCGCTTCCATAACCGCGCAACGTTTTTTAAGCTCTTCTTCCATGACCTCCAGATACGACTCCATGCCGCCAGGACTGGGCTCAGGATAATCCAACGGATAATCGTTAAGATATCCGGCCAGAGATTCGGGGTAAAAGTAATCCGTGGCGGTCCTGGGCGTCAGGAACCCGGATATAATCGCTCCGTTTACTTTCCTGGGCGGATAGGTCTGAGGATAATTCACCACGGCAACTCTCTTGCCCGCATCGCCTGCAATCTCCCAGAACATCCTGGACTTGATATGCGTGGAGTTGACAATGGGGGGATTGTAACCGCTTTCGGTGAAGTCGTTGAAACCGAAGACGCCGATTTTTCCCGGCAATTTGCCGGTCATCAAAGTCCCCCAGGCGGGACAGGTAAGCGGTGGAACAGTGCTCATCAGGCTGCCCCAACTGCCTTTATCCATCATGGCCTTCAGGTTAGGTATAATACCTTCCTCGGCAAACGGAATCAGGAGATTGAACGTTGCGCCGTCAAGACCGGCAAGCACTATCCGGTTATTCAATTAGTCCCTCCCTGGACTTTTCTCAGTTTAAACCGCACATACCGCACCAGCAGGGCCGGAAGTTTAAGAAGCGTGGATTTCTTGAATCTTACCGAATATGCCCATGACTTCAGCCCCGCGTCCAGCCTCTGCATGGACATGTTCTTCCTTGCATTGCTGAAACATTTATTCGACATAGCCTCTCGCAGCATTCTTTCTCTCCGCGCGAAAAACGGCCTCTGCTTCTCATATATGACGGTAAAATAATCGACCTTACCCAGGACGGGGCCGGTAAAATTGTCTCCATGCGCGCGTTTTCCGTATAGGGGCTCGTCTATGAAACCTATTTTGTAATTCCTTGCCATGCTGATTGATAAATCCCAGTCGTCTGCGCCCGGTATGCTTTCTTCCAAGCCTCCGGTTATCTTCAGTACCTCCCTGTCGAATAACAGGGCGGACGGCATCAGGTTATATCCCTTCATCAGAATCGTATCAAGAACATCTTCAACTCCCGCCCGGAAAATTCCTTTTCCAAGCACAGGGTTTCCGGCTGGTATCGTAACTCCGTTGCAAAAAACTATCTCTGCCCCGGTTTC
>JAJYGS010000076.1 GCA_021785055.1 Nitrospirota bacterium
TAGCCGGCGAGAACGTGGCCTTCATGGCGCTCATAGTCGTGGTCATAACCGTAATCATGGCCAAGACGTATATCGGGCGCGGCTCTCCGCTCATGGGCGGGATGCCGAGCGGCCATGCGGCGGCGGCATCGTCGATATTCGTGATAACGCTTTTTCTGACGTCGAACGCGCTGGTATCCATCCTTGTGCTGATAATGGCGGCGATGGTCTCCCACAGCCGCATAGCGCTCGGAATACACAAGCCGAAGGAAGTCATCATAGGCGCGCTCCTGGGCGGGCTTGTAACGCTTTTCATATTCCTGCTTTTCGTTTAGCCGTGCCGGACAGACAAGTTTCATGGAATCCGAGAGGAGGAGGGGGATGCGGGCACTTCCAAGTGTTTTTATAGCCGTCGCCGTTTGTCTCTTTATCGTTAACGCGGCCTTCGCCGGCGATTCCGGGAAGTGCATAACCGGGAAATGCCACAAGGGGATGCTCGACAAGAAATACGTGCACGGCCCGGTGGCCGTGGAGGAATGCGGGGACTGCCACAGGGCGGCGGGCGGCGGACACAAGTTCGTCCTGACGGCACAGCCTCCGCAGCTATGCACCATGTGCCACGACGAAAAGGAGATGATAAGCCGTCCTTCCTGCCGGTGCCACGACCCGCACGGCTCGGACAACGAACATCTGCTCTTAAAAGGCGTCGGAAAGATATGCAGGTAAGGGAGGGTAATTTTGGGATTTTTCGACAAGCTTAAATCCGGCCTTGCGAAGACCCGCGACAGCTTTGTCGCCGGAATAGAGAACGCCGTCTACGGCAAGAAGAAGATAGACGCGGCGCTCCTGGACGAACTCGAAGAGCTGATGGTGCTGGCAGACTTGGGCGTCGAGACGTCCGGCGCGATAATAAGGGAAGTGCAGGAGAAGGTCAAAAGGCAGGAGCTCACGGACGCGTCTCTTTTGAAAAAAGAAATAAAGGACCAGGTCCGCGGCATATTGCGCGGCGACGCCGGGACGTTCCGGGGCGGCGAGACGCTGTCCGTCTATCTCTTCGTCGGCGTCAACGGCACCGGGAAAACAACCACAATCGGCAAGCTTGCGGCGAAATTTTCCGCCGAGGGCAAGAAGATAATCCTTGCCGCCGCGGACACCTTCCGCGCGGCTGCGTCGGAACAGCTCGTCCTGTGGGGCGAGAAGGCGGGAGTGGACGTCATCCGGCATAAAAGCGGGGCAGACCCAGGCGCGGTGGTATTCGACGCAATCGCCGCCGCCCGCGCAAGGGAAGCGGAGATTCTTCTCGTCGATACGGCGGGCAGGCTCCATACCAAGACGAACCTGATGGAGGAACTGAAAAAGATAAACCGCGTGATAGAGCGCGAACTTCCGGGCGAGCCTTCCGAGGTTATCCTTGTGCTGGATGCGACGACCGGCCAAAACGCGCTAAGCCAGGCGAAGCTTTTCAATCAGGCGGTGGGCGTGACGGGCATAGTCCTGACGAAGCTCGACGGCACGGCCAAGGGCGGGATTGTCGTCGCCATCGCGTCTGAACTCGGCATACCCGTAAAGATGATCGGCGTGGGAGAAAAACAGGAAGATTTACAAACATTCAATCCGGACGAATTCGTAGAGGCGCTGTTCGAGTGACGTGAGAAAATATGTCATTCCGAGCGCAGCCGAGGAATCCACAGTTGACTTTATCCTTGAAGGTCAACATCTTACTGTGGGTCCCTCCACTTCGGTCGGGACGACAAACATGCAATCCGCCCCCGTTACCCACTCATCTTTACAACACGATGTTGGAGGAGGCCTTTTATTCGTCTTCTTCCGCCTCGCGCTCTTTTTGCACCCATTCGTCGATCTTGTCCTGGATGAGCGGATCGAGGTCTACGAACTTGAGCCCCATGCCGGGGTCTTTCTTGCCGGCCTCGGAGAAGCTTCTGCTCCAGACTACCTGCACCTTGCATTTTATTGTAAAATCGGCCTTGGGGAGTTTGAATTCTATCTCGAACTCCTCTCCGGGATTTCTCGGAGTAACGGTCTTGATAAATACGCCCGCCCGGCTCACATCGCGCGCATAGCCGAAGAAATATTTCCGTCCGTCGCCAACCTTCGTGCGCGTAACCAGGACATGATTCCTGGTATCCGCCCTTCTCTCTGCTCCGGGAAAATCCAAGCTTCCACCCCGCATGTCGAATGAAGGATGCTCCTTAGACAAGCGTAATTTAAACATTAAAGTTCTCTCAAGTCAAGGATTTTCCCTTGAATTCCGGAGTCTTTTATGTTATTTTCGTAAACCTTATGATAGACCTGCACACCCATAGCCTTTTTTCCGACGGCGCGCTTGTCCCGGCGGAACTCGTGCGCCGCGCTGTGGTAAAAGGTTATGAGGCAATAGCCATTACGGACCATGCGGACAGCTCGAATATCGATTTTATAATTCCCAGGATAATTCGCGCTGCGGAAGACCTCTCCGGGCTTCTGCCGATAACGGTCATACCGGGGATAGAACTGACACACGTGCCGCCCAAGTCTATAAAAGCATTGGTGAATCAGGCACGGAAGATGGGCGCGAAACTCGTTGTAATGCACGGGGAGTCTCCGGTCGAGCCGGTGGCGGAAGGAACAAATAGGGCCGCCATCGCCGCCGGAGTGGACATACTTGCGCATCCGGGGCTTATTACGGACAAAGACGCCTCTCTTGCCGCAAGAAATGGCGTTTTCCTTGAGATTACGGCCCGGTCGGGGCACTCGCTTACGAATGGGCATGTAGCCAGGACGGCGCTTAAGGCCGGGGCTATGCTTGTGCTCGATACCGACGCGCACGAGCCGGAGGATTTGATTGACGATGCTTTTGCGGAAAAGGTCTTATTCGGCGCGGGTTTGTCTGCGAAAGAATGCGCAGCTGTTTTCAGGAATTCGAGAGAGATTGTAAACAGGGTTCTCGGAGGATAAATTGACTACTTGGAGGAAAAGGACTGGTAAAAAGAAGGAGCAGTTCAGCGGGCCGGACGAGTTTCAGTCGCTCACACAGAAGGCGCTCCTGTATGTCCAGAGAAACATTAAGAAATTCTACATCGGCCTTGCAGTCCTGGCGGTAGTCGTGGTTGCGGGCGCAGTCTGGTTCCTGGCGGAGAAATCCTCGCAGGAAAAGGCTGTGGCAACGGTTGCAACCGCGCTTAAATATTACGATTTAAATTCAGCAGCCCCCGGCGGCAAGCCAATGACTTCCGTGGAGCGGCTTGAAAAGGCCGGCGAGCTCTTCGGCCAGGCGGCTTCCGGGAGCGGCAAACAGGCAGATATTTCCCTGTATTATCAAGCTAATACGGATTTTGAACTCGGCAATATGGACAAGGCGATACAGGAATACGATGCCTTGAAGGGGCGCACCCAGGACCCGCTCCTGACGTCTCTTGCGAACCAGAGACTGGCCTCGGCATATCTCGAAAAAGGTAATAAAAACGAGGCGATAAGCGTCCTTATCGGCGACAAGAAAACAGGACTGAGCCTCTTTGCCGATGAAGACTATCTTCGCCTTGCGCAGATACTTGCGCAGAGCGGAAATACGAGCGAGGCGGTGGGCCAGCTTGAAGGGCTGATTAAAAAATTCCCTGATTCCATATGGGTTTCCGATGCAAAGATGGAACTCTCGAAGCTCACTGGGAAGCCGGTCGGAACTCCGCAGGCGATGGTCGGAACGCCGCCGCCAGGCTCCATAAAAGTCGTTACCGCGCCCGCGCCCACAGCGTCAAAAACATCTCCGGCGCCTGCCCCCGGCGCGCCGAAACAGGCCCCCGCGCCGCAGGGCAAGAAGTAACGGCCAGAGCCAAAAACACCCCTTCCCCGCCCCCCCTTTTTGCCCTGAAAACCGCCCGCAGAGGCCGTTTTCGACCCGTTTTCGATACCGCGAAAAAATTCGTAAATTTTCAAAAATAATTGTGATTCAATAAAGAGTTAACGCGGTTAATAGTAAAAGCTACCGTGAACGAACTTCCCCGATCAGTTGCCAAAGAATGGAACGGTTGGAGTGAGTTTTGTCTGTCGCCCGGATACATGACTTTTGAAGTCAACTTTGGATTCCTCGGCTTCGCTCGGAATGACGGGCGGGGGGCGGCGGGAATGATAGGCGGGTGGCACGGGACGGGGGCAATAAATTGCGCCCCTACAATGCGAGTGCGCCATACACATCGTCGATTATCGACCGCCAAATCCCAAGGCGCAATAAATTGCGCCCCTACAATGCGAGTGCGCCATACACATCGTCGATTATCGACCGCCAAATCCCAAGGGGCAATAAATTGCGCCCCTACAATGCGAGTGCGCCATACACATCGTCGATTATCGACCGCCAAATCCCAAGGCGCAATAAATTGCGCCTCTACAATGCGAGTGCGCCATACACATCGTCGATTATCGACCGCCAAATCCCAAGGCGCAATAAATTGCGCCTCTACAATGACTGGTGCGCCGGGCCGGGGGCGTTATGATTATACAGGATGGCCGGGGGAGCTATGATTATACAGGATGCCCGGGGGAGCTATGATTATACAGGATGCCCGGGGGAGCTATGATTATACAGGATGCCCGGGGGCGTTATGATTCGTTACGCTGCCGGTATGACGAGGGTCTGACCTTTTCTGAGGGAGCGGCGGCCATGCATGGAATTGGCGCGGGAGAGCTTCCTGCGGCTCACGCCGAACTTCCTGGCGATGCTCCAGAGGGTGTCCCCGTTCCTGACCTTGTATCTCTTCAAGCGCGCGGCCCTTCCGCGCCCCGAATGCCTCCGGGATGCGAGTCTTTCGTGTCTTGAACGTCGAATGCGGGCGCTTCTCTCATGCCTTGAGCGCCTCGACCTGACCTTCGCCGTCCTGATGCTGCCTGCCGAGAGCTTAAGCCTCTGCCCCGGTTTTATTATCCTGCGTTGGCCCAGGCGGTTAAGCCGCGCGAGCTTTGCGACGGTGGTACGGTGCCTCCGCGCGATGGATGCGAGGGTGTCGCCCCTCCTCACGCGGTAGACGACCGGCCTTGAGACGGCGCGGCGGGAGCGGCTGGCCGACCGGCGGCGCGGCGTGTAGTGATGAGGCGCGCCTGCTTCACCCGAAGCGGATGACGCAACTGCCGGCTGGGTGGTCTCGTCCGCATTGGCGTCGGTGGGCGATGGAAGCAGGGTTCCGAGCCTCAGTTCAGGCTTTGAGGGGCATGCAGGCCGGCTGACCGTCGGAGCGGCTTCGGGTTTATCCGCCAAAGCCTGGGGCGTTGCGTTCGTCCCCGAATCGGAGGGAGACCCGGCTGACGAAGCTGCGGCGATTTCCAGGTGAGACGGTATCTCAGCCGCGATGACCGTCTTTTCATGCGGGACGATAAGCCTCCTGCCCCGCCCGACCCGCGAGTATATTCTCAGGTGGTTCGCGCGCGCGAGCCTGGTTGCCGGGACGCCGAGCCTTTTGGCAATGACCCGGATGGTTGCGCGGCGCCGGACGATGTAGCGGCTGTTTACGACGAGCTTTCTCGGAGCGGCATAGCGCTCGGACCTGGGCAGGGAATTGAACGCCGCGAGGAACTCCGCCTTCTTGCCCTTGGGCACTCGAAGGGTATAGACCCGGCCCGGCGGAGTGCAGCCCCTTATAAGCTCAGGATTAAGCTCTTTTATCTTTTCTACCGGGACGCCGCAGCAGAGCGCGACCGTGCGCAGGTCCGTGCAGTGATCAAGCTGGACTTCGTCGAATACGAACGGCTTGTCGTAGCTCAAGTCCTTGAAGCCGAAGCTGTCCGGGTTCTCGGCAATCATCCTGGCCGCGATGAACTTGGGGACGTAGTCCTTCGTCTCGGAGGGCATGTAGCGGGTCTTCCTAAGCTGCCAGAAGTCCTGGATGCCGCCCGTGCGGTCAATCGCGCGCTCGACGATACCCTCGCCGGCGTTGTATGACGCCATCGCCAGCGGCCAGGAGCCGAACGTCCCGTAGAGGTCTTTTAAGTATGCCGCAGCCGCCTGCGTGGACTTTATCGGGTCTCGCCGCTCGTCCACCCAGCTGTCCACCCTGAGGCCGTACCTGACCGCGGTGCCCCTTATGAACTGCCAGGGGCCGCAAGCCTTGGCCCACGAATATGCCCTGGGGTTGAAACCGCTCTCTATAAGCGCCAGGAAGACCAGGTCCTCAGGCATGTAGTTCTCCCTGAGGATGCTCTTCATAAGCCCCATATACCTGCCGGAGCGGGTGAGCCACTGCTGGAAGTGTTTTCTGACCGTTACGGAAAAATACTTTATGTTCCTCGTTATCGGCGCCAGGAGCCCGGAAGACGGAATGCTTGCCATGGCTGCGGAGTTCAGGCCGGCTCCGGCAATGACCGGCTGCCCTGCGGCGGGCATATCCGCCGTCGGCGCATCCGCCTGACCCGCGGCGGAATTCTGCCCGCCGGGCGATACGACTGTCGCGGTATTGTCGTTTATGAAGCTGGAAGAGGCCGTGGAGTCTGCGTTGTCCCCGCCCAGGGATTCGGAAGCAGACGACGCGTTCGGGGCAGGCTGCCCGTTTTTCGCGGTACCGGCATCGGACGCGGGGTTGGTTTTGGACGAAGAAACCGCCGGGACCGGTTCCGGTTTCGCCGACGATGCGGGAGTCACGGCAACCGCCGGTTGAGCTTGAGCTTCCGGTTTCGCCGACGGGGGCGTTGAAACCGGGGCCGCCGCGGAAGCCGGCTCCGGGGCCGACTGGCCGGCGGCAGCCGACTGGCCCGATGCCGGTTCGCTAACGGTATTATCCTGATTATCCTGCGGGGCCGCCTTGGCAAAGCGCTTCGCGCCGGAGGGCTGCCCGACAGCCTGCAGGGGTTCCGCGTTCACCGACTGGCCGGGTATGACGGTTATAAACCTTGCTCTGGCGGCAAAGGTATTTACCGGGAAGAAGATAATGGCCGGGAGAAGCAAAGCCAGAAATTTCGCCCTTATGGACATATGCCCCTCCTTTCTCGCTTTGACTTCATTAATGGAGATATTTCGGCACGCCAACAATATAAGATACGGGGCGGGATAAGTCAAGGCCAAATCGAATTAAATAAAATTAATACGCTTGAAAATGAAGCAGTTAGGCCATTGACAGCGCGGATTTAAAAGGATAAATTACGTGTTCATGGATTCCACGGGCTACATAAGCGAGATATTCTCGTCGTTCCAGGGGGAAGGGCCTTACATGGGCGAGAGGCATATCTTCGTCCGCTTCCTGGGGTGCAGCCTGGGATGCGGATACTGCGACACCCCTTATGCCATGGCGGAAGCCGGGCCTGCGCGCATAGAGGAAGCGGGCATAGGATTCAAACGCCTTGAGAACCCGCTCCCTGTCCGGACGGTTATGGAGGCGGTAATATCCCAGGAGGTATTTCCGGGTTTCAACTCGAAGCTGGCCATAACCGGCGGCGAGCCGCTTGAGCAGCCTGAATTTCTCCGGGCCCTGCTGGGAGAACTTGGCGGCAGGTTCAAGACCCTTCTCGAAACGAACGGGATCCTGCCCGACGCCCTCCTGCGCGTTAAGGATATGGTGGATATAATAAGTATGGACTTCAAGCTCCCGTCCGTAACCGACAAGGGAGAATTCTGGGAGGCCCACAGGGAGTTCGCCCTGGCGGCGAGGGGCAGGGAACTTATAGCGAAGGCCGTGGTATCCCCGGGAACTCCGATAAAAGAAGTGGAGATGGCCGCGAATATCCTGGCGAAAGCGGCCCCGGACGCGCTTTTCGTGATACAGCCGATTACAGAAAAATCCGCCACCCCGTCCCCGGAAATGCTTTTCGAGTTTTACTCCTGTGCAAGACGCATATTAAAGAACGTGCGCGTAATCCCGCAGGTTCATAAAATCATGGGGGTAAGGTAAATGCCGCTTATAGCTTCAATCGACGTCGGGACGAATACCCTGCGGCTGCTTGCGGCACAGGTGCAGGGCGGAAAGATAATCCGCGAGACGCTCAACCTGCGCGAGACCACCCGGCTGGGCGAGGGGCTTAAACCCGGCGGGAAGCTCAAGGCCGAGGCCAGGGGAAGGACTATCAGGACGCTTGCGGAGTTCTCGAAGCGTATGCTGGAGGCCGGTGTCGAGGGCGTGAGCGCGGTCGGGACGGAGGCGCTAAGGAGGGCCTCGGACGCGGAGGATTTTGTCCGCGACGCAAGGGAAGAGGCCGGGATAATACTGAAAATAATCCCCGCCGAAGAGGAGGCGAGGCTCACGCTCCTGGGCGTGAAATCCGCCATCGGCGAGACCTTGACCGCCGGCCGCAAACTTGTGATGGACATCGGCGGCGGCAGCACGGAGCTTATACTCACGGAGGACTGGTCGAGGCATACTTCCATAAGCCTTCCAATCGGGGCCGTGAGCCTCTTCGAGAGGTTCCTGCTGAACGACCCGCCGTTATTGCTTGAGATGAAGGAACTGGTATCTTTCTGCAACGAAACCGCGCTGCCGAGGCTGAAGAATCTCCTGGGCGGGGATAAACCCGCGCTTGTCGGGACGGCGGGAACCATAACCACCCTCGCGGCGGTAGACCTGGCCCTGGAGGTATACGACCCGGCAAGGATTACAGGCCATAAGCTGGGCAGGGAGCGCATGTCGGCGCTTGAGGAGAGACTCGCCGGACTTCCCAAGGAAAGCCGCAGACTTATAGCCGGCATCGAGCCGGGGAGGGAGGATATAATCGTCTCCGGGACGCTCCTCGCGGGCGTTATAATGGACGCGTTCGGGGCGGATAAAATTACGGTGTGCGACTGGGGCCTGCGTGAAGGCAACTTGTTGGATTATTACAGTAAAAAGGCTTTTTAAAAGGAACGGACACGGGGGTTTTTGGGCTTTACTTTGATATTACGGTATGTTATCCTTTGCTTTAGATGTTGCAATTATAATACCAAATAAAGAACTACGGCAGAAATTCTTATGAAATATGCAGCCAGGGCAAAAATCTTCCTTGCGGTAACCGTAATAACCCTGCTGTCCCTGAGCGCCGCCTTCCTTGTAAAAAATCCGGGTCTTATAAGCGCCGCCCCTAAAAAAATAAAGCCGAACGTCAACCTGGACAAGGCCCTCGTGGTAATCGACGGCTTCAAGTTCGCCAGGAACGACGGGACTGGAGAGAACTGGGAGCTTACGGCAAAAAGGGCCACTATGAAAAAGTCTACAGGGAAAGCCAGGCTTACCGACCTCGAGGCGGTATATAACGCAAAAAACGGCACCGTCCTGACGCTTACCGCCGACGAGGGGACTTACGACTCCAAAACGAAGCGCATGAAGGCCGTGGGGAACGGCAAGGAT
>JAJYGS010000131.1 GCA_021785055.1 Nitrospirota bacterium
CGAACCGCTCCTGAAGAAGGGCGGGGCAGACCTCTGCCTCTCGTGCCACGACAAACAGCTTGGCAACCTCATAAACATGAAGGCATGGCTGGACGCCAACCCCGACAAGCACGGGCCGGTCAAAAAGGGAGACTGCACCGCATGTCACAACCCGCACGGCTCCAGCCACTTCAGGATTCTGCGTGGCCGCTTCCCGAGGGATTTCTATACCTCGTACTCGACAGCCAAATACAGCCTCTGCTTCAAGTGCCATAACAAAGACCTCGCCGTGGAGCAGTTCACCACCACGCTCACGGGCTTCCGTAACGGCGACGTAAACCTGCACTACGTGCACGTGAACAGAAACCCCAAGGGCCGCACATGCCGCGCCTGCCACGAGGTTCATGCCGGCAAACAGCCGTTCCACATCCGCGAGAGGGTTCCGTTCGGCAAGCTTAGCTACCCGATCCACTTCACGGAGACGCCTAACGGCGGCCACTGCGTAGTCGGCTGCCACGTGCCGAGGGGATTCGACAGGGTTAACCCGGTCAAGAACAGGTAAGCGGGGCGCGACTGTTTACTGTTTATTGTAAACAAAAGGGAGGCCGTTCGGCCTCCCTTTTTTATATAATAACGCCCCTTCGCTCACCCTCTTGTT
The DNA here is from genome assembly GCA_021785055.1 of Nitrospirota bacterium. Classification (GTDB taxonomy): domain Bacteria; phylum Nitrospirota; class JACRHJ01; order JACRHJ01; family JACRHJ01; genus JAKAHE01. The sequence continues at coordinate 638 of JAJYGS010000131.1, forward strand.
TTAAGAAAGTAAGGGGAATGAAGGTTTTACACTACGCCCCGTAACCCTCGAACAGCATCGTAGAGAGGTACCGCTCTCCCGCGTCCGGGAGCACCGCGACAATCGTCTTTCCCTCGAACTCGTCCATCCGGCCAAGCCGCACGGAGACCGCCGCCGCCGCGCCGGAGGATATGCCGCACAGCATTCCCTCCTGCTTCATCAGCCTCCTGGCATATTCGACAGCCTCGGCGTCCTCGACCGTCTCCACCCTGTCCACGACGCTCAAATCAAGCGTCTCCGGGATGAAACCCGCGCCTATTCCCTGAATCTTGTGCGGGCCGGGCTTCAGTTCCCGGCCTTTGAGCTTCTGGGTTATAACCGGGCTGCCTGCCGGCTCCACGGCCACGGAGAGAATCTTCTTCCCTTTTACGCCCTTGATATACCTGGACGCCCCCGTTATCGTGCCGCCCGTCCCTACACCGGATACCAGAACGTCCACCGCACCGCCGGTATCCTCCCAAATCTCCGGGCCTGTCGTCTTCTCGTGGATTGCGGGGTTTGCAGGGTTCTTGAACTGATGCGGCAGAAACCACCGCCCCGGCTCGCCCTCCGCCATCTCCTCGGCCCGCCGGACGGCGCCGGACATGCCCTCCGCGCCGGGGGTAAGAATAAGGTTCGCGCCCATCGCCGCCAGCACACGCCGCCTCTCTATGCTCATCGTCTCCGGCATCATCAGGGTGAGTTTATAGCCCCTGACGGCTGCGACAAACGCCAGCGCGATGCCGGTATTCCCGGAAGTCGGCTCAAGTATCTCGACGCCCGGCTTCAATATCCCCCGCTCCTCGGCGTCCCATATCATTGCCGCGCCTATGCGGCACTTGACGGAAAAAGACGGGTTCCTCGCCTCAATCTTGCCGAGTATCCTCGCCTTGCAGCCGGATACTATCCTGTTCAGCTCCACGAGCGGGGTATTGCCAATCGTAAGCGAGTTGTCGGCGTAAATTCCCATTGTTTTCCCTCCGGCTACGGATAATTCCATGATTTTTTCTCCCTTCAGGTACTGAATAATGAGGTTACCATATCGGCGCGTTTTGCGCATTTGCGATGAGGACCGCAATCCCGGACGATTTGGTTATAAAAAAAAGATAGATAAAATAACCGGCGTTGTCAAGTATAAATTTAAAAAATCGGTTCTCTCCGACATTCTGTGGCCAAGGATGCGCAGGTAACGGGGGCTGCATTACCACACAAAACGAGAGAGAACCAAAAAATCTATTTCACCACGACGACTTCCACCGGGCTTTTGCGGGAGATTACATCGACCGAGACGTCCCTGTCGCGCCTGATGAACATCAGGTCGAGAGCGCCGGAGCCGACCTTCAGGCCGCTTACGCGCATGTGTTCTATCCACTGCGGGAGGAACGGATTTTCAAACCGGATACGCTCTCTGGGGGCGTCTATCGCCATGCCGAGGCACGCCTGGAGGAGCAGAAAAACGGCCCCGGCGGCCCATGCCTGGGGCGAACAGGCGACCGGATAGCGCACAGGTCCCTGGCCGGGTCTTTTGTGGAACCCGCAGAAAAGCTCCGGCAGGCGGGAGAGCTCGACAAACCGGCTGACCTCGAAGAGGCTCGAAAGCACCGACGCCGCCTGCTCCCTGAAGCCGTAATACGCAAACCCGGCGCCTGCCATGGCGTTGTCGTGCGGCCAGACGGAGCCGTTGTGGTAGGACATGGGGTTATAGCGGGCCTCGGAAGAGGAGAGAGTTCGCATGCCCCAGCCGGTGAACATCTCGTCGGAAAGCATCCCTTCCACTATCTTTTTTGCGTGTTCCGGCTCCGCGATTTTCGAGAACAGGCAGTGCCCGGCGTTGGAGGATTTCACGCGGCACTGGCTCTTTTTGCCGTCCAGGGCTATCGCGTATGTATCAAGACCCGGCACCCAGAAACTCCTGTCGAAATTGCGCTTCAGGGCCTTCGCCTGCCTCCGGAGAAGCTCCGCGCGGGAACCGAAACCAAGGAGCGACGCAATCTCCGCCGCCGCGCGTTTCGCGGCGTAGACATATCCCTGCACCTCGCAGAGCGCAATCGGTCCCTCGGCCTTTTTACCGTCCGCGTGCGTTATGCTGTCCGGGGAGTCCTTCCAGCCCTGGTTTGAAAGCCCGCGCTTCGAGCGCTGCATATATTCGACGAACCCGTCGCCGTCCCCGTCCCCGCAAGAATCGATCCACTCAAGCGCACGCTCGATATTCGGCCATATCCCCGATATAAAATCCCTGTCCGCAGTACGCTGGTAATATGCCCCGGCCAGCATGACAAACAGCGGGGTCGAATCCACGCTCCCGTAGTACCTGCCGAAGGGTATCTCGCCAGACGCGGCCATCTCGCCAATTCTCGTCTCGTGGAGTATCTTGCCGGGTTCCGCGTCCCTGTCCGGGTCGTCCGTTTCCGACTGCGTGTCGGCAAGGTATCGAAGAACCCCCTGGGCGATGTGCGGGTTTATCCAAAGACATTCGAGGGCCGCGATGATGCCGTCCCTTCCGAATACCGTGGAATACCACGGCACTCCGGCGTATGGATACGGGCCGTGCGGGGTATCGGTAACGAGCATCTGGATGTCCGCTACGGAGCGACTCAGCAGGTCGTTGAACTGGCTGCTCGACGTCTCGACGACGCAGAAACCGGATTTTATCGCCGTCAGTCTCTCCTCCGCCTCCCTGAAGGCATGGCCGAAGGTCGTGCGCGGAAAAATCCTCCCGCCCGTCTCGCACCGGTAACTCACCGTCATCTCCGTCTGCTCCTGCGGGGCAAGCTTTACGGCAAGCGAGAGCTGCGAGCCCGTCAGGCTCTCCGGCCTGAAGGACGGCTCGACATGCAATGTCCTTGTAACCCCGTCCACGCCGGAATACTTAAACCGGACACTCCCGCCGTCCACCTCGGGCGGGAAGATCTCGCCCCGGCTCTCGCGCCTCATGCCGCGCACCTCGAAGAGGTCTGTAAAGTCCGCGCCGAAATAAAGTATAAACGGCATCTCCACCGTCTCCATACCGTGGTTTAAGAGCCGGAAACGCTCGAAGCACGTCCCCTTCAGCAGGAACTTCTGCCGGAAGAGATGTATCATGCCGCGCCTTAACAGAAGCCCCTCGTTTATGTTGATGTCCGGGTTCGTCAGATCCGCCGTGAGCTGGCTGTTGTCCGAGTGCACGGTGGATTCGAGCAGGAGCGGGCGGGACGAGCCGAGCCTCAGCTCGAGGCGGCTCAGGAAGCGCGTGCTTTCGTGGTAGAGGCCCTGCTCGCCTCGGCCAAGCGGAGAGATGTCGCCGTAGCGGTCGAATACGGCGAAGGTGTCTCCCTCCTTCAGGACAAGCGTGCGGTCGTCCGCCAGGGCTGACGTGGCCAGGACATAGAATTGATCCCCGACCCGGATCAGGTCCGTCATCCGGCCACCCTCGAGAGCCTTCGCGGGCGCATTGCCCTGTAGGCAAGCCGCCGGTAGATGTCGAGGTAGTCCTGGGCCATCCGGGAGGCGGAGAACCGCTCCTCGAAGCGCTTTCTGCACGCGAGCCTGTCCAGGGCAGAGGCCTTCCCCACGGCCTCCACGGCCTGGTCGATGTCTCCGCAGATAAATCCCGTCACGCCTTCGTCGATTATCTCCGGGACGGAGCCTTCGGGCCAGGCTATCACGGGCGTGCCGCACGCGAATGATTCTATCATGACAAGTCCGAACGGCTCCGGCCAGTCTATGGGAAAGAGAAGCGCCAGTGCGTTTCCAAGGAAGTGCTCCTTCTGGTCCTCGCCTATCTCGCCAAGGAATATAACGTCCCGGTGATTAAGCCTTGGTTTTATCTCCTTGTAAAAGTATTCCTCGTCGGCCTTGTCCACCTTGGCCGCGATGCGGAGCGGGATTCCCGTCCGCCCGGCAATCTCTATCGCCCTGTCGAGGCGCTTCTCAGGAGAGATCCTGCCCAGGAAGGCGAGATAGCTCCCGGGCCCCTCGCTATGGGAGTAAAGCGAAAGCGGCAGGCCGTGATATACCGTGCCCTGCCAGTTCACGTGCGGTATCGGGCTTCGCTGGGAGCTGGATATGGATATGAGCGGCACGTCGTCGAACTCGCCGTACAGCGCCTTCAGGTCCGGCAGGTCCTGCCTTCCGTGGAGGGTGGTGACAATCGGCACGGACGTCCTGCGGGCGATGGGGTAGTGTATGTAGTCGATATGAAAATGCATGATGTCGAACTCGTCCTGCATATTCATCGCCTGCTCCAGCATCAGCACATGGTGAGAGATATGGTCCCGGGAGCCCTTATCCAGCCTCAGGGATTTCCGGCAAGGCGAGACAAGCCTCGCGGAGGTGACGGAATCCCCGCTTGCGAAAAGAGTTACGTCGTGTCCCTGCCTTACCAGCTCCTCTGTCAGATAAGATACTACCCGCTCCGTCCCTCCGTACAGCTTCGGCGGTACGCTCTCGTAAAGCGGTGAAACCTGGGCGATACGCATGAATTTTGGCCTCCTTGAAAATAGTAATCGGGCAGCTTGATAACAACATAAAAGTATAACCGGAAGTTAAAATGCGTCAAACCGCTTTTGATGGATTAGTATCTGCGTGGAGGTCAAATTAGGAAAACAAGATACGGTCAGCGGTAGATCCCTCGACTTCGCCCGGAATGACAGACGTTGTCTCGAAGTCGTCGGAGCGGTTGGCAATTTGCCGCCAGCCTTTTTATTTCCCGATGCAGAACCTGGAAAATATCAGGTTCAGCACATCTTCGGGAGTCGTGCGGCCCACAACCTCGCCGACGGCGCCCAGGGCCTCCCGAAGCTCAAGCGCGAGGAACTCGGAGGACAGGTTCCTGCCGCAGCCGCCCTGGAACCTCACAAGCGCCGCGTCCGCCTCTTCGAGCGCCGTCTTATGCCGCAGGTTTATCAAAGCCTCCGGCATATACTCCCGCACCGGCCCCAAAATCATCTCCCGGATGCGGGAAATCAAAATATCCAGACCCTCGCCGGTCTTGGCGGAAATACGGACAACGTCGCGACCTTTTTGTAAAAAGGTCGCCAAAAAAACTTTTGAACCGAACTTCTGGGGCAGGTCTATCTTGTTGATTATGGTTATAGCCCGGCTTTTCTTTGCTTCTTTCTTTTCTCCCGAAAAGAAAGAAGGGTCTTGCTCTTGAATATCCCTGCTTCCGTCCAGGACGTGAAGTATTATGTCCGCCTCCTCCATCGCAGCCTTCGAACGCCGGATACCCTCTTTTTCCACGGGGCAGCCGCTCTCGCGTATACCGGCCGTGTCGATTACCCGGACGGGCATGCCGCCTATATTTATCATCTCCTCCACGGTGTCGCGGGTAGTGCCGGGAGTCTCCGCGACAATCGCGCGCTCGCTCTTCGACAGTGCGTTCAACAGGCTCGACTTCCCTACGTTCGGCGCGCCGACGATGGCAAGCCTTAAGCCCTCCCGCAGGATGCGCCCTTCCTCAAACGTCGAAAGGAGTTTTATTATACTCTCCCGGATGCGGGTTCCTCTCTCCCTCAGCCCTTCGGCAGGGATATAGTCCACCTCTTCCTCCGGAAAATCTATCGAAAGCTCCGTCAGGGCAAGAAGCTCCGCCAGAGCGGCCCGTATCTCCTCGATTTTATCCCGCAGGCCCCCGGAGAGCGCTCTTACCGCCGCCTGGCGGCCAAGCTCCGTCTGTGCGGATATTATGTCCATAACCGCCTCGGCCTGGGTAAGGTCTATCCTGCCGTTTAGAAACGCCCGCTTCGTGAACTCGCCCTGCTCCGCAAGACGCGCCCCGGCCCGCAAGGCAAGCTCAAGGGTCTTTTTTACCGCTGCGGGGCCGCCGTGGCAGTTGATCTCGGCCACGTCCTCGCGGGTATAAGTCCGGGGCGCCCGCATGAAGACGCCCAATGCCTCGTCCACCTGCGCGCCGGTTTCAGGATTTACCACTTTACCATAATAAAGCCGATGTGATTGAAAATTATCTGCCACTTCTTTGGTAAATGGTACGAAAACCCTCTTTAATATCCCCACTGAACCCGTCCCGGAGATACGGATTATCCCTATCCCCCCGAAGCCCGGCGGCGTGGATATGGCGGCTATGGTATCCTTGTCGTTCACTTTTTACCGCGCTCCAGGGCCTTCTTAAGCTCCTTCACGGAAAGCGCGAGCCGCGCCTTCTCAAGGGCGGCGGACGCCTGCGAGATAAGCCCGGTTATAAGCTCCAGGTCTTCATGCGAGAAGACGTTCCCGGAGAACTTGTCCGACAGGTTTATTACGCCTATCACCCGGCCATCCGCCTTGAGCGGCAGGCTTATGAAGGACTTCGTGCGATAATCTGGCCGCTTGGAGATGGCAAGCGCCTTTTCGAGGTCGTCCACGACCATCGGCGCGCCGTCCCTCGCCACCCTGCCCGCAATACCCTGGCCGGGTTTTATCCGAAGATTCCTGCCCATCTCCGCCGACAGGCCGCGCGAGACCTCCACTATCAGCTCGTCCGTCTTGTGGTTTAAGAGCATGAGGGAGCCGCGCTCCGCCTGCAGAAGCTCCGCGGACTGCTCGAATATGAAGTTTACAAGCTCGCTTTTGTCCTTGAGCTCGTTCATCCGCGCGCCTATGCCGACGAGTGTTCTTAGTTTCTCGACCTTATCCTCGAGCTGTCCTCTAAGCCTCTGGTTCTCCATCATGGCCGCGCACTGGGCGACATAGGTCCTTAGCGCCGGGAGGTCTTCCGCCTTTAGGTCCGCACCGTAAAGGCAAAGGGCGCCGAGGGGATGCCCGGAACGCCTTAGCGGTATTACCAAAACGGGCGCCATATCGCCCGGCAGTCCCATCGCAGAGAGCCGCCTCACCTGTCTTACCGGCACATATTCGCCCCTTGATTCGCCGAGGACGGCCAGGACTCCCTTCTCAAGCTCCTCGCCCGCACTCCGGACAGCCTCCGCCCGCTCGCCCGCGACATAATGCGCCTGCGGGAGAGGTTCTTTCTCGCCATAGAATATCAGCGACGCGGTGTCGGCGTCGAAGAGCGTAACCACGCAGCGCAGAAGCGTCCCGGCAATGTCCGACAGGGCGCTTTCCCCGTAGAGCAGGCCTGCGCTCTCAAAGAGCGCGGCCTGGCGGCTGTAACGGAGCTGATATGCGGATTTTTGATGGGATATATGGAAGTGCTGGAGAGCGGTGTTCCTTACCAGTTCCACCACGCCGGCGAGCCTCTTCTTGCCGGTGTAGCGGTACCGGTGCCTGCCGGTCATGGATACCCTGCCGCCGGCGGCCTTTATCATCCTTATCGCTTTTTTGTAGTCCTCGCGGCTGGAGAAGGTCTTGCCCCCGGATACGACAAGGGCCGCGTCCCCGTGCCGGACGGGTACAAGGAACACGTTCTGGCCGGAGTCGCACCTGAAGCTGACGACGCCTTCTCCTCCGGCGGCCTCCCTGATGCGCCTTTTGCACCGGGATTCGCAGAATGCGCCGTCCGGGCCGCACCTCCTTAAGCTGCGGCAGAACGGGGACTCGCCGCTCGCCATCCCCACGGGCCCGCCCTCGCCGTCATGCAGGGCGAATTCCATCCCCGTCAGGCGGGAGAGGGAGTCCTGTATCTGCTGCCATCCCCGGCAGGCTTCAGGCAGGCTTGTCCGCTCCATAGTTTACTCCGGGATAAAAACGGGATATTTGGGCGCACTCCGAATATCCCGTTTCCGCAAAGCGAATATTGCGGCGAGCAGGATACGGCCCAACCTTCGGCCTTCAGTTATCGCTCGAAAATTTGTTTATATAGAACTGCTGCGCCATCGTCAGGAGGTTGCTCACGGTGAAGTAAAGCACCAGGCCGGAGGGCAGATTTATGAAAAAGAACGTCATCATGACCGGCATGAGCATCATTATCATGTTCTGCTTCGGATCCATGGCGGTGGGGGTCATCTTCTGCATCACAAGCATCGATACGCCCATGACTATCGGCAGCACGTAGTACGGGTCTTTCGCGGAGAGGTCGTGCAGCCAGAAGATAAACGGCGCGTGCCGGAGCTCTATGGAGTTGCCCAGCACCCTGTAGAGAGCTATGAAAACAGGTATCTGGATGAGCATCGGCAGACACCCGCCCATCGGGTTCACCTTGTGCTTCTTGTAAAGCTCCATCATCTCTTTATTGAGCCTGGCCGGGTCTCCCTTATGTTTCTCCTTAAGCTCCGCGAAATGCGGCTGGAGCTTCTGCATGCGTCTCATGGACTTCTGGCTCTTGTGCGTGAGCGGCGCGAACAGGAGCTTTATGACGACCGTGAGGACGATAATGGCCCAGCCCCAGTTGCCGACCAGCCTGTAGAAGAACTTCAGCGCGACAAAGAGCGGCTTTGCAATGAAGGCGAACCAGCCGTAATCCACGGAGCGTTCAAGATCGTGGTCCGCGGCCTTCAGGCGGTCGTATTCCTTCGGCCCTATATAAAGCGAGAACTTCTCAAGCGGCCCCGTTGACTGTATGCCTACCATGCCGGCGCCTATCGGCCCCCGGCTTACTATGGCCTTTATCGGTCCCACAGGCGCGACGGCCGCTATGAAATAATTATCCATTACCGCCGTCCAGCCCGTCTTGCCCGCATATTCCTTAACGGGTCCTTCC
>JAJYGS010000082.1 GCA_021785055.1 Nitrospirota bacterium
TAAATTGCGTTTTCCCCCCGGTATCGAAAACGGGGCGGAAAACGGCCTCTGCGGGCGTGTTTCAGGGCAAAAAAGGGGCGCGGGGAAGGGGCGATTTTCTATGGGGAAAATGGGTATTTCGCTTGATTTGCAAGGAGTTGGATTATTTATAAATATTAATTGATATGAGGATTCCAATCCCGCAACTATTTGATATTTAAAGATATTTTATCCGCAAAAATTCCTAAATCACGTATTCCGGCCTCCTTTTCTGCTTTTCGAGTTCCGCCCGTTTTCCCTCGAAACCGGGCCTGCCCATCATCGCGTAAGTCAGGAGTTTCCCCTCCTCCACGCCCGGCTGGTCGAACGGATCGATGCCGTAAAGCCCCCCGGCTATGGCCGTCGTAACTTCAAGTAAATAAAGGACTTGGCCCACAGTGAACGGCCGCACTTCGGGGATGCGGATTGTCATGGAAGGCCGCCCGGCCCCGGCAAGCGCGGCCTCTGTCGCCGCCTGTTCCGCATTGATAAGCTCGGCCATCGTATGCCCGCCGAGGTACGCTATCCCATCAATATCCTTATATATTTTCGGTATCGGCAGCTCGCGCTGGAAGCTCTCAACCCTAAGGAAAATAAAGGTTTTATCGTTGGGGCCTTCCATGTAGAGCTGTACCTGCGAGTGCTGGTCCGTAGTACCCAGGGCCTTCACGGGCGTCTGCCCGGTATGCACGATATTCCCTTTTAAATCAAGCTTTTTCCCCAGGGATTCCGCCCAAATCTGCCTGTACCAGTCCGCAATGTCCCTTAGCGCGCTGGAATATGGCATCATAACCGAGATATGCCTGCCCTTTTTGTCCGCGAGATATTGCAGCATAGCCGTCATATGTGCCGGATTTTCAAGGGAATTTTGCTCGCTCGTCCGCTTGTCCATGTCCGCCGCGCCGGCAAGGAGCTCGTCTATGTCAATGCCGGAAACCGCCGCCGGCAGGAGCCCTACAGGCGTAAAGACCGAGAACCTCCCCCCAACGCCGGGCGGGACTTCGAGCGACGTAAACCTTTCAGATTGCACGATTTTTCGCAAGTTACCCTTTTCCGGGTCGGTTATGCAGACGAAGTGTTTTTTAAGCTTCCGCTTGCCGAGCGCCTTCTGCATGAGGGCGCGCACGACCATGAACTGGGCCATGGTCTCGGCTGTCCCGCCGGATTTTGTGACGACGCAAAATATTGTTTTTTCAGGGTTTAACTCCGCAAGGAGGCTGCCGAAGGCGTCCGGGTCGACATTGTCCATGAAGAACATCCTTGGGCGTTTGCCGCGTCCCCGGCGCGAAAGCAGGTTATGGTATGGGTGCCTGAGTGCTGTGTGCAGGGCAATCGGCCCCAGGGCCGAGCCGCCGATGCCCAATAAAACGAAATTTTCCGCCCACTTAGCTATGTCGTCCGCGAGCAGTTTTATAAGCGATGTGTCCTGGTATGGGAGATTAAAGAAGGGATGCGCCTCATCGTTTCGTCCCCTGGCAAGCGATTCGTGAACCTCCCGCGCCCTCGGCAGGAGCGCATCTATCTCTTCTTTCGATATGCCGTTTTTCCCGATAAAACCGGAGGTTATAGAATTATAATCGAGGGTGATCCTCATGCCCGCCCGTGAGCTTTCGTCGCGCCAGTCCATTTGTGCCTCCGGATTTATTGGATTTGAATCAGAATTTAATATAGCAGAAAATGGCCGTTTCCGAAGGGGGATTTTGATATTATTTTCGCCCCCGCACGCAAGAATCGGCTTATTTTCGGGACCCCCGTTTTTCCGGGGGAAACGGCAGGATTTACGGCTTGCAGCCCGCGCACGACGACGAGCTGCACCCGGAGCACGACGAGCCGGACGAGGCAAGCGAGCCGCCCTTTTCGCTTTGGCCCGCCATGCCGAACGCGGACATCTTCTTGTCCGGCTTGGCACAGCCGCACTTGGGGCAGGCTACCTCCGCGCCCCCGTAGACCAGCTTCTCAAAGTCCTCCCCGCACCGGGGACAGTGGTATTCGTAGATTGGCATTTTTCATTCACCCCTCGCCCACCGGGAGAGGGGCAGGGGGTGAGGGTTAAACGTTTACACCCTTCGGCACTTTTTCCCAGTCCTTCAGGAACTTCTGGATGCCGATGTCCGTAAGCGGGTGTTTGACGAGGGCGTCTATGACGGAAAACGGTATCGTCGCCACGTGCGCGCCCATCAGCGCCGCGTCGATTACGTGAAGCGGGTTACGGACAGAAGCCACGATGACCTCTGATTGATAATCGTAATTTGCGAATATCGTTACGATTTTCTCGACCAGGTTCATGCCGTCGTGCGAGATGTCGTCGAGTCTCCCCACGAATGGCGAGACGTAGGTCGCGCCGGCCTTCGCCGCGAGGAGCGCCTGCGAGGGCGAGAATATCAGGGTAACGTTGGTCTTGATGCCCATGCCGGAAAGCTGTTTGCACGCCTTCAGGCCCTCCTTCGTCATGGGTATCTTCACGACGATCTTGTCCTTCTCGATCCCCGCAAGCTGTAGACCCTCGGCAACCATCCCCGGCGCGTCGAGGCTGACGGCCTCGGCGGAAATCGGGCCGTCCACGATAGTGCAAATCTCCTTTATAAGCTCCCGGAAATCGCGCTTCTCACGCGCGACAAGCGAGGGATTCGTCGTAACGCCGTCGATCACACCAAGGCTCACGGCCTCGCGTATTTCTTCCACGTTTGCGGTATCGATAAAGAATTTCATGCGGATATTCCCCCTATTTTTTGATGGCCTTTTCGTATATCTGAAGCGTATGGAAAGCGACAACGTCCGCGCCGGACTGTCTTAGCGCGTCACTCAGGTGCATCATGCATCCGGGGCACGCCGTAACTACTGCGGGCGCGCCGGTCTTTACGATATTTTTAACCTTCCTGCCTGCAATCCTGCCGGAGAGCTCGTAGTTCAAGAAACTGAAACTGCCCCCGAACCCGCAGCAGCGCGACGCCTCGTTCATCTCGACAAGTCCGCCGAGCGTCGCCGCGTCGAGGAGTTCCCTCGGTTCCTTTTTAACCCCCATCCCGTGCGCCAGGTGGCACGGGTCGTGGTATGTAATGACCATCTCCGCCGCATCGAGCCTTGTAATAAAATCGGTCTCGTGCAGGAGAAATTCGTTTATGTCGCGCACCTTCGCGCCCAGTGCGGCGGCCTTATCCGAATCCGGCAGAATTGTATTGTAATCCTCTTTTAAAGTCAAGGAGCATGTCGGACACGCCGATACGATATAGTCCGCCTCCACGCCGGATAGCAGGGCCACGTTCTTTTCGGCGACGGAGCGAAACGCCTCCGTTTCGCCAAGGGACAGGAGAGGCTTGCCACAGCAGAGTTCTTCTTTCACGAATACGACGTCGTAGCCCGCGTGGTTCAATACCTTGACCGCCGCGACACCTATTTCCGGATAGACGTAGTTTATGACGCACCCGGCATAGAAAAGCACCGTCCCCTTTGCGCCCCGTATGCGGGAGACCGGCGGGATGCGCGAGGACAGCGGCTTCCGTGGAATCTTGGGGAAGTTCCGCCTGAAGTCCTCGTACTGATACGGGAGATATTTCGCAAGAGGCGTCGCCGCAAGCGGGCCGTATGCCGCGCGCCCCAGGGCCATAAGGGAAAACGCGCGGTCGAGGGATTTTTTGTCCTTAAGGGACTTCCGCGCCAGGAAACGGACAAGCCCCTCGCTCCTTTTCTTATCCACAAGCTCCGCGCGCGCGGCCTCGATAACGGCGGGCACGTCCACGCCGGAAGGGCATCCCGCCTTGCACGCCCCGCACATCGCGCAGTTAAAGACCGCCTTCTCGAATGCGTCCGTGAGGGCAAGCTCGCCGCCCATCACGGCTTCAATCAGCGCCATCCTGCCCCTGGCGACGGAGATTTCGCTCAGTTCCTCGCCGAACGTCGGGCATACCGCCCTGCACGCCCCGCACCGGATGCACTTGAAGATTTCGTCGGAGTAGTTCGTTAGATTAGACAAATATCTTCCCCGGATTCATTATCCCCTGCGGGTCGAACGCGTCTTTGACGGCCCGCATGGCTTCGACTCCCGCCGCGCCGAGTTCCGACTCCATATAGGACGATTTCATTATCCCTATCCCGTGCTCGCCGGAGAGCGTCCCGCCGAGACTTAGCGCCGCCTCGAAAATCTCGCCCACTGCGGCCTTAACTTTATTTTTATTTTCCTCGATGCGTAAATCCGTAATTATCGTCGGGTGCAGGTTGCCGTCGCCTGCATGGCCGAACGTGCCGATGAGAAGACCATATTTCCCCGCGACAGAGCGAATCGCCCGGACCATAGAGGTCATCTCCTTGCGGGGCACTGTCGCGTCCTCAAGTATGACGGAGGGCGAAATCCTCGCCAGGGCCGTAAGCGCCGAGCGTCTGGCCGTCCATATCTCCTCTTGCTCCGCCGCGTCACGAGCCTGCCGCAGTTCCTTTGCGCCGGAATTTTTAAGCGCGTCCAGGAGCTTCCCGGACTGCCTGGCGACGTCCTCTTCGTGGCCGTCCACTTCGATGAGCAGAAGCGCGCCGTAGTCCAGGTCGTTCCTTCCGGAAAACGACGCCACGGCCTTAAGCGTTACCGAGTCCATTATCTCAAGCGTCGAGGGCGTGATGCCGGATTTTATAATCGCCAGCACCGCCTCTGACGCCGCCTCCAGTGTATCGAAAGCCGCAAGGAAGCCCGCCTTCGCCTCCGGGAGCACGATGAGTTTTAAAACCGCACCTGTAATAAAGCCCAGCGTCCCTTCCGAGCCGGTGAACAGCCGTGCCATGTCGTAGCCGGTTACGTTCTTTCTGGTGCGGGACCCGGCCTGAAACGTCCGCCCGTCGGGGAGAACGACATCGAGCGCCATGACGTAATCGCGCGTGACGCCGTATTTAAGGCCCCGCAGTCCCCCGGCGTTTTCGGCGATATTCCCGCCCAGGGTGCAGAATGCACAGCTTCCGGGGTCTGGCGGATAGAAAAGTCCCAATGCCTCAGACGCCGAATGTAACGACGCGGTTATAACCCCCGGCTCGACGACGGCGATAAGGTCCGCCGGGTCTATGTCGATTATCCGGTTAAGCCGCTCCGTCGATACGACAATCCCGCCCGCCGCCGGAACGCACCCGCCGGAAAGCCCCGTCCCCGCGCCGCGCGGCGTTACCGGGATGCGCTCCCTCGCCGCGTATTCCATTACCAGCCGGATCGACTCTACGGATGCGGGCCGCACCACGGCATCTGCCCGTCCCGTAATGCGGGTGGAATCCCCGCCGTAGAGGACAGTCGCCTCCGGCCCGGAAACTACCTCCTGCGGCGAAAGAAGGGCGGTTAAATTTTTTTCGAGGTCTGACGTGTTTTTAATACACCGGCCTCCCGAAGTGATCTATGGCGGCCTTAAGCGCGGGATGGTCGTTGGCGTATTCCTCAAGCGGTATGTCCCTGAGCGTCGCGTCCCAGGCGTCGCGCACGCTCCTCGCCCCGGCCTCCGCTCCGCCCGGATGCGCGTATATCCCGCCGCCGGAGAGGTGTATGAAATCGACGTGGCCTATCTTTCGCCTGTTTATGGGCGTCTTGCCAGCCCACTGCCCGCCGGAGGATACCGGCATGGTCTCGCCGATATTCCCGAAGCCGTGCATGCAGGCGCGCATGTTGCCCAGGACTTCCTCGTCCGTCTCGTAGAGCTTGCCGGATATTGCGCCGCAGTGCGTCTGGTCTGCCCCGCACAGCCTGAAGAGCTTCGTCAGGCAGGAGAAGCTTATGCCGAGATACTTTGACCGCGCCCACATCGGGGCGAAGTCCCGGTGGCAGTGAATGGGCACCTTCGTATACTCCGCAAGCTCGCGCATGGCCTCCAGTCCCGCCGTAGCCGCGTTTATCATCACGCATATCCCGCCGCCCTCGACGACGATGTCGTGCAGGTCCCGTATCCTGTCCATGCGGTCGGTTATGTTGAAGGCGTACATGGTCTTCTCGCCGGTCTCCTCCTCCGCATGCTTCAGGGCCTCTGTTACCGCCTTCACGCGCTCCTTCATGGAGTTGTATGACGTATCGGCGATAAGCTCGTCGTCCTTTATGAAGTCCAGCCCCCCTTTGGCGCCCTGATAGGCGAGTTCGGCCATCTGCGTTGCGCTTATCCCCACGCAGGGCTTTATTATCGCGCCGACAAGCGGGCGGCCATGCACGCCGATAAGCTCCCGCGTCCCCTTTATCCCGAAACGGGGCCCCGTGAAGTCCTTCAGGAACGACTTCGGGAACTCCAGGTCTACGAGCTTGATAGCCGTGAACGCGCCCATCTCGTAGAGGTTCCCGGCGACGGCTGTCAGGAGGTTCGGAATCTTCGGCCCGAAGTTTATGTGCGGGAAGGCCATCCGTAGCACCGCCGCGTTTATCCTGCCGGAACCCGCGCCGAACTCGGTCATCTTAGTGCCGGTCGGGAGGTTGGGGGAGGCCGGTTCGTACGGGAGCGGGTAAATGCCCAGCACCTTTATCCCGTGCTTCTCGCGGACTTCGTCCGTCTCGTATCCGACCCTCTGCCACGTGCCCGTTGACTGCTCGGCGGCGAAGGCGTTCGCGGCCTGGTATAAGTCCATCGGGGTCTCAAGGTAATACGTTGCGATTACGTAGTCTTCGGTGTCCACCGCTTCCGGGAAGCGGATCAAGTCGCGCTCAAATGACATGGGAATTTGCCTCCGGTTCGATATTGTAGGGGCCGACCCTCGTGTCGGCCCTTTAGCCCTCACCCCCTGCCCCTCTCCCAGAAACGGGCGAGGGGTTAAGGAAGCTTTTATTCGAACAACGCCTCTTGCTCTGATTTATAAATCTCTTTCTTCGGCTGCTTAAACGTCAGGCCGCCGCCCGTATAATCCGGGTAATGCGGTTTCTCCGTGCCGTTCATTAATCCCTCGATGGTCAGAATCTGGACCTTCGGGAAGTTCCCGTTATGCGGCGATTCGTAATATCCCGCGCTGACGGCTTCACGCTCCATCGGTTTCGTTGGTTTGGCAAGTGTTACGAATAAACCAATCTGCGCCTTCTCGCGGTCGATGACGTGCGCCAGGTCGCGTACCATTGAAACACCGACGTTCTCGCCGCCCTTTACGGATATTATAATCTTCTTCGACGGGCCTTTGTCGTCCTGGAAGAAGATAAGCCCGTCTATGCCGCCGTCCGCGCCCTTTTTGCGGCCCTGGTATGGCTGGGCGTTGACGAGCGGACATGCCCAGTATTGGAATTCATATGGATCGCGGGCAAACAGCTCGCGCGCGCCGTCCAAGTCCTTCGGCGTGCCGTGCACCTCGAACTGGATGGGCGGCACGGAGTCCTTAAAAGCTTTGCGCATACGTATCTCGATAAGCGCTATGGCCAAGTGCGTGATGTCGATTCCAATCCAGCGGCGGTTCAGCTTCTGGGCCGCGTGGACGGCAGTCCCGCATCCGCAGAACGGGTCGAGTACGGTGTCGCCTTCGCCGCTTGAGGCTTGTATAATTCGCTCTAAAAGGGCGAGGGGTTTTTGCGTTGGGTAGCCGAGGTATTCATTGCCGAAAGCCGGGCTAATATCCTGCCAGTCGTTCTGCAAAGCGACGCCGGGCATCTCATCTAAATAGCGCTTATATGTGGGCATCCCCGTTTTTGTATATACAAGCCTGCCTTCGCGTTCAAACTGCTCCATCTTGGCTCTGGAATAAGCCCAGTAGCGACCTTTATACGGCTTGACTCCGTGCCATTCATAGGAGGTGTCGCCGCCACGTTTGGCTGCGGTCAAATTATCCATACGATATTTCCTGCCCGTGCCTTCTTCCGTATGTCTATAAAAGGTAGCGATGTATTTTTCATCATAGGGGGTATAAAGCTGATTCCATTTCCAATTTTTGCTTTTAGTATAAAAGTAAATAATATCTCGAATATTGCCATATTGCGCTCTGCCCTGTTTCGCATCGCTATGGGCGCTTGAGCGTTTCCAGCTAATTTCCGTGCGATAATTTTCTTTCCCGAACACCCCGTCCAGCACGACCTTTAGGTAATGGCTCGCCGTCGGGTCGCAGTGCAGGTAAAGGCTCCCGGTAGGCTTTAGCACCTTATGCAATTCCAGGAGGCGGTTCGCCATCATGGTAAGGTATGCCATCATGTCGTTCTCGCCAAGGAAGTCCCGGAGCGCACGCATCATCTCCGCGACATCCGTGTTAGGCTGGCATAGTATCTCGGCGAACTCGCGCTCGGCCTGCTCGCCCCAATGCCACGAGTCCTCGAACGCCATAATCTGCGCGTCGGAGTCGTGCCCCTTCGGGGACTTGAAAAGCAGGTTGTAATCGCGCTTGGAATTAAACGGCGGGTCGAGGTATATCAGGTCCACGCTTTCATTGGCAATGGATTTGCGAAGCACGTCTAAGTTGTCGCCGAAATAGAGATGGTTCATCAGTGTCCAATCCTCTTCAGGAATTGTCTTGCGCAGTCCTCGGAGCAGAAGTGGAGCGTATTGCCGCCGAATGTCTTCTTTACCGCGCGGGAGACGGGGACGTATACCTTGCACTGCATGCACGAAACCATCTCGTCGCCCTCCGGGCGGTGCGCTTGCGGGACGGAACTGCCGGACGCGCTGCCAGGGCGCTGGCCCGTAAGGAATTTAAGCAGCCTGTCCAGGAAAAACCAGAAAGACGCGGCCAGGATGAGGAGAAGTATGATGCGGGCTATTTTCCACCCTCCTTCAGCGCCTGCCGGAAGGCATCGACTTCCTGGCTGAGTTCCGTGTTTTCCTTCTGGTCCGGGACGTTCTTTATGAGCTTGTCGTATTCGGAGAGCGCGGCCTTGTAGTCATGCCTGGACTCGCCGAGCGTCAGGATGAGGTTTATTCTCGCCTGCGGGTGCTGCGGGTCGAGTTTCAAGACGGTGCGGTACTCTGTGATGGCCTGGTCCACCTGGCCGGTATCGCGCATGAGGGTGGCCATGTCCGTCCGGACGTTCACGTTGCCGGGGTCTATCTCAAGCGCCTGCTCGTAGCAGTTTATGCCTTGGCTCCACTTATCGGACGGCTGCGCAGAATTCCCTTCCCTGTTCACCTCGTCCTGACCCCAGTCGTAGTAGAGGTTCCCAAGCTGGATGAGGATATTCACGTTCTTCGGGTCGTTCTTCAGGGCGGACTGCATCATCT
>JAJYGS010000138.1 GCA_021785055.1 Nitrospirota bacterium
ATGTAATGGCCCTTCTCGCAGGCGACATAGCCTTGTTCCACCCTGCCGCAGGAGCCGCACGCGAATTCCTTCGGCTCCTGAAAATAGACAATCTTCCCGCCGCAGACGAAACAGCGGTCTTTGTTGATCTCCCCTTTGTCCGTCAATGGACAGCAACAATCAGACATAATAAAAAGCTCCTTTAATCCGGATTAAAGTCAAATGCAGGTCCCTCCATTTCAGTCGGGACGACAGACTAACTGCCGCGCGCAATAAACTGCGCCGCTTACAGCGATGCAGCCGTCTTTTTTGTCTGTGCATGCGGCCTTGTCGGGCAGCATGCCGGCGCCGGCAGAGGATCGTCGTATTTCTTCTTCAAAAGCACGAGTATGTCGATTACGCGCGGGTCCTTAAGGAAGTAGCACCGAAGCTTCCCCTCAACGTAGCAGTCGACCAGGCCCGAACGCCTTAGGATAGACAGATGCTGGGACACGTTGGACTGCCCGACTCCAAGAAGCTCCTCCATGTCCGAGACGCAGAGTATTTCGGTTTCGAGCTTCTGCAGGATTTCAAGCCTCGCCGGATGCGCCACCACTTTTAATAGCTCGGCGGTCTCTCTCAGGCCGTCCATAGAATATGACCTCCTTGTAAATCACTATATTAATATATTACAAGATGTGAATATGTATACACGAGAAAGAACCCCGTGTCAAATGAAATTTAAGCATGTCCGGCGGAATTTCGCGGCGTAGGTTCGGCTCGTTTTACGGCGGCAGGGGCGGATTTCAGGGCCTCCCGGCGGGTGCCGCGGAGGGCAAAAATGCCGGGTATTCCGGTTTAAAAAGCCGTTTTAAAAAAACGGTTGACTACGGAAGTTCAAGGTGTTATCCTGCATAGCTGATTTAATACCCACCTTAAGGCTTACAAGGCACTGCTAATGAACGGGAAAATTGAACTTAAGGCGGGCCCTGTATGGCTAAGGGCCCGTTTTTATTCGTATCCCCGGCGGGGATGCCGGAAAGGAGGCGTTTATACTTAAAGGGGCAGGATTTATATGGTAACCTGATGCGCCAAAAGGGTTTTTGGCTCATGCAGCTTATAATGAATCGCGGTCATTATTTAAGGGAGATGTTTTAAAAATGGGTAAATTGATGCAGTTTCCTCATCCTTACTTTTCCTCGAAGCCGACCTGGAAATGGTTCATCCTTGTCAACGTCTTAATCGGCGCCACGATGTCAGCCCTCGACGTCAGCATCGTGAACGTCGCCATGCCGACACTGAAGACCGATTTCAATACCTCCATGGCCACAATAGAGTGGGTTGCCATGGCTTATATGCTTACGCTTACGGTCTTTTTGCCCTTCTTCGGCAGGCTTGCCGACATGATGGGCCGCTCAAAGCTCTATAATACCGGCTTTGTCATATTCACGATAGGTTCGATATTCTGCGGGGCGGCGACATCCGCCATGTTCATAATCCTGGCGCGTATCCTTCAGGCCGTAGGCGCGGGCCTTCTCCAGGCCAATTCCGTCGCCATAATCACGCAGGCGTTCCCCGGCAACGAACGGGGCAAGGCCATAGGCATACAGGGCGCCGTCCAGGCGATTGCGATGGCAATCGGGCCCTTCGTCGGTGGTATTCTTATCTCCACAGTGGGCTGGCGGGCAGTGTTCTTTATTAACGTCCCCATCGGCATCATCGGCACCCTTGCGGGCCTCCTCATCCTCCCCAGGCAGGAGCAGGCGGGCAAGAAGGAGAAGATCGACTACCTCGGCACGGCGCTTTTCGCCTCAGGCCTTGCGTTTCTCGTGCTGGCTTTTAACAACGTCGGGAAGCTCGGCTGGAACTCGACCACCGTCATAGGCTATTTCGTGGCGGCGTGTGTCCTCCTGCCCGCGTTCGCGTTCACGGAGCTCAAGGTGGAATCCCCGATGATAGACTTGAGGCTCTTCAAGAACTGGACTTTTACCGTCGGGAACATGACCGGCATGCTCTCGTATTACGTCATGTTCGCGGTCCTTTTCCTGATGCCGTTTTATTTCGAGAACGTGCTTAATTACAGCCCGGCGAAATCCGGCAGCCTTCTTACGCCTATCTCGCTTGCCATGGCCTTCGTGGCCCCGGTCGCCGGACATATCGCCGACAAGCACGGTGCGAGGGTTATGACGACGGCCGGGATGCTGCTGGCGTCGGTCGCCTGTTTTGCCTTTATGTTCCTTGGGCCGCAGGCGAGCATCTTCGGCCTGGTCGGCGAGCTTATAATCCTGGGTATCGGCATGGGCATGTTCACCCCGCCCAACAACAGCGCCATCATGGGCGCCGCCCCGAAGGACAAACTCGGCCTTGCGGGCGGCCTTTTGAACATGATGAGGTCGCTTGGGCTTATCTTCGGCGTGGACATCTCCGGCCTCATCTTTACGAAACTTGAGCGCAGCAGCCTGGCCGGACAGGGCTTCCCCAACGTTCAGCACGTATTCAGGGAGCCCAGCATACCGCTTGCCGTCAAGGACAGCGCATTCATGCACGGCTTCATGATTGTCATGGGCACGCTTCTGCTGCTGACGATAATCTCCACCGTCTTGTCCGTTATGAGGAAGAGCGAGGCAATAGACGCCGAGGCCGCCGCCGCGGCAAGGGAGCTTGTGGGAGAATAAAAATATCGCCCGTTTAAGGGTTAAAGAGGGCCGCCGTTCAGGCGGCCCTCTTTTTTGTTTACGCCCGCCGCCCCGAAAACGGTTTTACAGCCGGAGAAATACATATTAAACTTACAGACAAAAGACCATAGGTCATAGATTAAAAATGGGGGTGAGCCATGTCCCTGAAAAAATTAAGTATATACCTTCTGTCCGGTCTTATTTCTTTAACCCTGGCCTCGTGCGCATATCCCATAGCCCAGAGATACCGGCGGGAAGTAAAGCCCGGCATTACCTTCGGGAAGGTATACAGAAACCCCGACGCATACAAAGGCGACATGGTGATATGGGGCGGCATGGTTATAAAGACGGTCAACGACGCCAAGGGCAGCGAGATATACGTCCTTGAAACGCCGCTGCATTACGGGGAACAGCCGGAGCAGATAGAATACTCCCGTGGCCGTTTCATAGCCGGGACGAGGTCTTACATGGACCCGCTGGTATACAGAAAGGGCAGGATGATAACCGTCGCGGGCGAGGTCATAGGTTCAAAGAGTATAACAGAAGACAAAACGGCCTATGCCTACCCCGTCGTACAGATACGGCAGATTACGCTCTGGAGCCGCAGTTACTACTACCCGTATCCGTATTACCCTTACTATCCCTACGGCTGGTACGGGCCATACTGGGGCTACGGGTCTTACTGGGGTTACGGGCCATACCGGGACTACTAAAGCAAGAGGAAGCTTGACTGCGCTTTACACGACACTGCTGATACTGGCCGGCTCATTGCTCGCGGGCTTTTTCGGCGCGATGACCGGCCTTGGGGGCGGGGTGATAATCGTCCCCATGCTCACGCTCGCCTTCGGCGTGAACGTTCGCTATGCCGTGGGGGCATCCCTCGTATCGGTAATCGCGACCTCCTCCGGATCTGCGGCGGCATATGTCCGGGAGGGATATACGAACATACGGGTTGCGATGTTCCTTGAGATAGCCACGACATTCGGGGCGCTCTTCGGGGCCTTCGTCGCGGCGAGGATTCCAACGGCGGCAATCAGCGTAATCTTCGGGATTGTCCTGATATACTCGGCATTTCTTTCCAGGCATGCGCCGAGTAAAACCGGGGCGGAAAAGCCCGGCTTCGTCGCGGCAAAACTCAGGATGGACTCCGACTATCCCTCGTCCGAAGGGCGCACAAGCTACCATGTCGGCAACGTGCCCGCGGGCTTCGGGATAATGTTCGTGGCGGGCGGGCTCTCAGGACTTCTCGGAATCGGCTCCGGAGCCGTAAAGGTATTGGCGATGGACCGCGCAATGCGGCTCCCGTTCAAGGTGTCCACGACGACGAGCAATTTCATGATAGGCGTGACAGCCGCCGCGAGCGCCGGGGCATACCTGCACCTTGGCTACATAGACCCCGGCCTTGCGATGCCCGTGATGCTCGGCGTGCTGCTCGGCTCCTGGGTCGGCGCCAAGGCGCTTGTCAGGACTAAGTCCGTAAGACTGCGGACTATCTTCAGCATCGTCATTGCCGTCATGGCGATAGAAATGATATATAACGGGATAACGGGGGGCGTGAAATGAACGCGGCTTCCGGAAATAAAAAAGGCCGGATGCAGGAACTGCTCGGGACGCTTTTGATTACGGGCGTCGCCTCGGCGGCGGCGATAGTATTGCTCGGCGGTATATCGTATCTGGTTAAATACGGGGCGTTTCATCAGGATTACGGCGTATTCCGTGGGGAGCCTTCGAGCCTCAGGCACCTCGGAGGGATTTTCAGGCTCGCCGGGTCGCTTGAGAGCCGCGGGATTATCCAGGCGGGCCTTGTAGTTCTCATCGCCACGCCTATTGCGCGGGTGGCGTTCTCGTTTGCGGCTTTCCTCAGGGACAGAGACTGGATGTACAGCATATTTACGTTGGTAGTGCTTGCTGCGCTAACGTACAGCCTCGCGGGGAGATAGCCTACCTGTGCGGTATGTCCATCGCCGCAAGGAACTCGTCCTGGAAGCCGGGGTCTGTCGAAACCTCCAGGTGCATCAGTTTCGCGGTTTCCCTTTGGGCCTCTTCCCTCTTTCCAATGTTCAGCAGGGCCAGGACCGCACCTTCTCCCGCAGCGTTACCGGCTGCGGAGATATTCTCCGGGGCGCACTCCGGGAGCATCCCGACGGCCAGCGCCGATTCCTTGTTTATGTAACTCCCGAACGCGCCCGCAAGGATTATCCGGTTGACTCTTTCCATGCCCATTCTTCGCATCAGGAGCTTCGTCCCGGCATAAAGCGCAGCCTTGGCGAGCTGGACGGCCCTAATGTCCGCCTGCGTGACGGTTATGTCCGAACCCGTATCCGTCTGCTCCTTCCAGGCAAGGACGAATTCCGGCCTGCCCTCGGCGTCCATCCTTAATCTTTCCGTATGCGGCAGGTCTTCTGCCCGAGGCGGCTCCAGCCGTGTTCGAGGCGGCTCCAGCCGCAGCCGCCCGGTTTTATCGATTATTCCGGCCCTGAAAAGCCCCGCCACGGCGTCGATAATGCCGGAGCCGCATATGCCCCTGGCCCTGGTGTTTCCGATTATCTCAAGCGAAGGCTCTTCCGTGTCAGGGTCAATCCACACCCGCTCGATAGCCCCCGCGGCAGCCCGCATGCCGAACTTTATTCTCTCACCCTCGAAGGCGGGGCCGGTGGCGCAGGAGGCGGAATATACGCCGTCTCTGTCGCCGAGCAGTATCTCTCCGTTCGTGCCCACGTCTATAATCAATACCTTCTCGTCCCGGCTGTACGGCCTGAGGGCTAAAAGGACGCCCGCGCTGTCCGCCCCGACAAATCCGGACGCCGCCGGCAGGACGTGTATATACGACGACTCGTTTATATTTATACCCAGT
Source organism: Nitrospirota bacterium (assembly GCA_021785055.1). GTDB lineage: Bacteria > Nitrospirota > JACRHJ01 > JACRHJ01 > JACRHJ01 > JAKAHE01. The sequence goes on from JAJYGS010000138.1 coordinate 5,488, forward strand.
TCTCGCGCCTTGACGTCGAGAGGACGGGAGACGGCGTGGACGAACGGGGCCGCTCCTATGCCGGAGGGATCAATGCCCAGGAAGATGTGGTGCATGACCGTGTTGCATACGACCGTCATGTCGAGGATGTCCCCAGGCGTAAGGCCGGTCTCCTTTATTATGCCGTTTATGCAGTCCCGTATCTCGCCCTGCATGACGGAAAGGCCGTCCGGGCTTGTTATGGCGAAGGTTATCCGCGACATGACGTCTTCGCCGTGCGCGGCCTGCGGGTTAGTCGCGGAAAAGGTCTCCAGGACGTTTCCGGAGCCGAGGTCGCAGAGGTATGCCGCGACGGTCGTTGTGCCGATGTCCACGGCAAGCCCGTATGCGGCGCCGGGGACGGAAGGCTCAAGCCGTATTATCTCACGCCCCATCCATACCGACGCCGTGACATCCCAGCGGCCCTTCCTCAGCGTATCCTGGAGGCCCTTCAGCACGGAGTAATCGAGCGACAACCCCGACAGGCCGTGCTGCGCCCGCAGGGCTTCGACGAGGCGCTCCCTGTCGCCTTTGCCCATGTCCTGCATCGAGGGCGGGTCGATTTTTATGGAGTATTTTTTAACGGCGGGGTCGAGGCTTATCGAGACTTTCCGCGCGTATTTCCTCGAAAGCGTGTCCGCCGGCGGCACGCGCACGGTCGCGTCCCCGTATATGCGGCACTCGCAGGCGAGCCGCACCGGGGTGTCTTCCGGCCCGATGAATTTTTTCTCGGCATCGGAAGGCGCGCTCAAGGATTGCATTCCGTCCTGCACGACCACTCTGCACTTGCCGCAGATGCCGCTCCCCCCGCATATGCTGTCGAGTCCTGCGCCTGCCCTCGCCGCCGCTTCGAGCAGCGTCGCCCCGTCGTTTATCTCACACCTCGCCCCGGCAGGCTCGAAGACGACCGTATGTTTTTTCATTGCACGATATTATCATAAAACTGGCCGGACTGACAAAATTACTGCGCTCTGCTATCGTTTTAAATATGAACATCAAGCCGTCCGAAAAATTTAAAAATGCACGCCGCTTCCTTTTCGAGGAAGTCTGGACAAGGGACATCTCCAGCCTGAAAAGGCACGAGGCGTATCTCGTATCGGCATGGAAGCTCCTGTGGTCAGCCGTGCGGTCATACCGCGACTTTCAGCTCCAGCTCAGGACTATGAGCCTCGTCTACACCACGCTTCTTTCCATCGTCCCGCTCCTGGCGGTAAGCTTCTCCGTCCTTCAGGCATTCGGCGCGCACAACATTATCGCACCGCTCCTGCTGGGTTTTCTAAAACCCCTGGGGCCGCAAAGCGCCGTGATTGTCCGGAACATAATTGCGTATATCGGCAGGATAAAGATCGGGGTTTTAAGCTCCGTCGGGCTTTCCCTGCTTTTCTATTCCATGATAGAGGTCATATACAAAATCGAGGAGGCGCTGAACTACATCTGGCGGGTTAAAAGGCCCAGGAGCTTCAGGAGGAGGTTCAGCGAATATCTGAGCGTCCTGCTCGTCGGGCCGATACTGATATTCTCCGCAATGGGACTTACCGCCGCCATACAGAGCAACGCCCTTATCGAAAGTATCACCTCCATAGGCGCGCCGGGATACGCATACGTATTCCTGGGCCGCCTCCTGTCGTATGTCACGACATGCGCGGCATTCACGCTGGTTTACATCCTTATGCCAAACACGAAGGTGAAATTCAAATCCGCCCTCGCGGGCGGTATATTCGCGGGCGTGGTATGGGAGGTGACGGGCTGGGCGTTCGCCACGTTCGTCGCGTCATCGAAGAGCTATTCCGCCGTATACGCCGGGCTTGCCATAATCCTGCTTTTCATGATGTGGCTTTACTGGAGCTGGCTGATATTCCTTGTCGGCGGCTCGGTGTCTTTTTTTTACCAGTATCCCCGCTTCGCCCGCAAAGGCGGGATACCCATAGACGCTATAAGCGGCAGCGCGAAGGAGCGGCTTGCCGTGCTTGCGATGTATCTCGTCGGGTATAATTTTTATTTCAACAGGCCCCCCTGGACGCTGGAGGGGCTGTCCGAGCGGCTCGGCCTCCCCCCGGACATCGTGCTTGAGGCGGTGTCGGCACTTGAAGGCGAGAAGCTCGTCTACGAAACCGCCGGAGAAGGAGCCGGTTACCTGCCGGGGAGGGACCCGGGCAGCATAACCGTAAAAGAGATAATCGCAAAAGCCAGGGCAGCCGGAGACGGTCCCTTTATCCGGCATCGTAAGGAAGACGTCCCGGAGGTGGACACGCTCCTTCGCCTGATGGAGGAGAAGATGTCCGATACCCTTGAGGGCTGGACGATAAAGGACCTGGTCTCGCCGGGGGGAAAAAAGAAAGGATAAAAAGCCGCTTACCTCAACTCGCCTTCAGCGGATACCTTTCCGGGTGCTCGATGATTTCAACCGCAAGGTTGATGTCCAGGTCCCGCCATTCCCGCGAAAGCGGGAATGGCGGGACTTTTAAAGTCACTTGGCCCCCGTTTTCACGGGGGGTGACGAATGGGAAAAACCTGGATTCCCGACTGAATCATTAGGGAATGACAGGCGTCGTTATTTCGTTTCCATCCTGCTGCTAATACCAATTCCTGCTCCGCCCGGCAACCCGCCGCAAGTTCATCTTTATCCCATATAAATGAGAAAATCGACGGATTTTCGCTGGTATCGGATTCGGGGCGGGTTTGGTGGCACAGGGGGCGGTTTTCGGGCGTTTTCAGGGGGGCGCGGACACATGTCGTTTTTGGGGTATACAGGACAGATTCATTTTATAATGCAATAAGTTACACCGCAAAAAATGTCATTCTGAGCGTAGCGAAGAATCTGATTTTTGCTTCCGCAACTATTTGAAAAATAAGGACTTACAAAAACAGATTTGCCCGATTTTCCTTCTTCCGCCCCAAACAATCAAGGATTATTTATATAATCAAAATGTTATTGACCTTGAAGTCCTAAGATTATATGATACCTGGAGTTTTTATAAGGGAGGAATTCAAAATGAGTTTTCAGCGCGTAAGAAAAATGCCGTCGGTAGAGGAAATACTGAATACGATGCCGCTCCCGGAGAAACTGGTCCATGTGAAGAGGGAGCGCGATAGCGAGATTATCGCCGTGATAAACGGCGAAAGCGAGAAATTCCTTGTAATTATAGGACCTTGCAGTGCAGACAACGAGGACGCGCTGATAGAGTATGTCTCGAAGCTCGCCAGGCTCCAGGACGAGGTGCAGGATAAAATAGTATTGATTCCAAGGATTTACACGAACAAGCCCCGCACCACCGGCGAGGGCTACAAGGGCATGGCCCACCAGCCGACGCCGACCGAGGCGCCGAACATGGTCAAGGGCTTGAAAGCAATAAGGAAAATGCACATAAGGGCCATGAAGGAGGCGCACCTGACCGCCGCCGACGAGATGCTTTACCCCGAAAACTACGCGTATATCGAGGATATTTTGAGCTATGTCGCCGTCGGCGCGCGCTCGGTCGAGAA
>JAJYGS010000150.1:0-15800 GCA_021785055.1 Nitrospirota bacterium
TACCCCGGAAGGGCTGCTGAAGGTGCAGCATAAGCGGCATCATCGCGACCGGGAGGAGCGCAAACGAAAAGACGAGCGCGAACCGGGCTATGTCCTTGAGCTGCTTTACGCCGAAGACGTGATAAAGCGACGACAGCACGAACGCGCCCGCAACCAGGCCGGTCACATAGGGGTACAGGACGATCTGAATCGCCCATGTCACGTATTCATTCGGATAGACGAAGTATTCCTTCGTCGTCCATATCTCGCCATGTACCAGCATCTAATCTACCTCCTTGCTTAAGCCGATATAGAATGCCTGCGGATTCGTGCCGTATTCGGGTTTCAGTATCCCGATGCGGTCGTCAAGCACGGCCTGCGTAACCGGGTCGTTGGGGTCCCTTAAGTTCCCTATCTGCCTCGCTCCGAAGGGACATGCGCCGACACATGCGGTCTTCATGCCGTGGTGAAGGCGATGGTAGCACCAGGTGCACTTGTCCGCCACGTGCAGGACGGGGTGGAAAAAGCGCGCGCCGTACGGGCAGGACTGGATGCAGTAGCCGCAGCCGATGCACCATGTCCTGTCGACCAGTATCGGGCCGTCCGGCGTCTTGTAGGTGGCCCCGACGGGGCAGACCTGGGCGCAGGGCGGGTTGTCGCACTGGTTGCAGAGCTTCGGCACGAAGAAACCCTTGGCTATGTCGTTAGTATCGACGGAAATCTTGCCCGCCGCGTTTTCGTCGAGCAGGGGAGAGGTAAAACCGTCCCTGGCCTGCTTGGGGCAATCGGCCCAGACCTTGCCTTCCTTTGTAACAACGTATCTTTCAACCCAGGTGCGGGAGACGTTGGCCGTCCAGGGTATGTCGTTCTCCGTCTTGCACGCCTTGACGCACATGCCGCATCCCACGCACTTCGTCGTATCGACGAGAAATGCCCATTTCAGGTTTGGATTGGCGGCCAGGACGTCCCTGGGGTTCATGAGCTCCAGGGCCGACATCGGCACCGCCGCTCCCGCCACCACGACAATAGCGCTCTTTATGAAATCCCTTCTTTCCATTATTGAAGTCCCTCCATCACGTTATGAGGGTTGTGGCACTCCACACACTCCTGTCCCGGATTATGCGTTACGGGGTCTATGCCCGGCACCACGTTCCTGCCCGCCCCCGGATACGGAAGGTTGGCATGACATCGCAGGCAGAGCGCCCTTCTCTTGTCTATCTGGAGCTTGGCCGGGTTGTCCGGGTGGTTAAGGGCCGGGCCGTGGCAGTCCTCGCAGGGGATTATGGCATGCGGAGAGGCGAGCAGGCTCTTTACGTGGCCCGGATGGCACTGCTGACAGTAGCTGTCGTCCTTGGAAAACTTGTAGCTGATCGGAAAATTTTTCCAGTCCTTTTCGTTGCCCAGGCGATGGAAACCGTACATGTAGCCCTGTTCCTGTATCCCGAAATCCTTCGGGACGTAAAAATGCCTGAAGGTGAGCACCCCGGCTACGAGGATAATCACCACCCAGAGAGGCCGCCATACATGACTCATTCGCGCACTCCTTGAAACTGTTTTGGTTTAACTCCGAGACCCCATACAACCCATTCGTATGGGCATTGACAAAACAAGACTCAACCAAAATCGGAATATCCTGCACAGCTTGAGGCGCAATGATGATGAACAAATCGGCGGGCAAAGTCAAGGCAAAAATTTAGCTTGATGGGAAGGTTTTTTTTATAGGCTTATAATAATATTTAATTACAGGCTTCCTATGGCCTTTTCATCCCCCTTCTATCGGGCCGCCGTCGACCCACAGGCTCCAGTTGGCGAACTCCTCCAGGTAATAGCGGCTCTTCTCCAGGATGTCGTAATGCTCCTCCTCTTCCGCGGCCATGCGCAAAAACATGGCCTTCACGGCGGGTTCGGCGGCGTCCTTTGCCGCGCTCTCATACATCCGGAAGCTCTCCTTTTCCTTCTCCATGCCGAAGTTCAGGGCCTTTATGTCGTCCGTCGTCGGAGGGACCGCCTCCCCGATATTCTTTTTCGCCTCGGCGAAAACGGACTTCAGCCTCTCTTTCGGCAGGGGGATGTCGAGGTCGGCTGTAACGGGCAGGATGTTCTTTTTCAGGCGCTCCAGCAGGGCCTTGTGGTGCACCTCGTACTCGGCCAGGAAGGAGAACATCGCCTTTCCGAATTTGTCCTTTGTCCGGCTCTCGGCCTGCTTGTAAAAATCGTATCCCTCCTCTTCCATCCTTATCGCAATGTCGAGCATCTCCTGAGTCTTCATCTTTGCCCCCCCGGATTTTAGAAAAATGAGGCCCTTTTATTTCCATGATATAATCTTACTGTAACTGGTTTTAATTTTAACACAATTATCAATTAATGAGCGGTTAAATCGACATTTTTCTCCGGGGCGCCTTAATGAGGAATTTATCTTGAATAACAGGAAGTCGTAGTGTTATTATGCTCGTTTGGGGCCATAAGCAATAAAGAAATTACTATGCTGAGGAGAATATCGTGAGAAATGTGAGATCGGCAGCGCTTTTCAGGCAGGCCAGGAGGCTCATACCGGGGGGCGTGAACTCGCCCGTGAGGGCCTTCAGGAGCGTCGGGACGGAGCCGTTCTTCGTCGAGCGGGCGAAGGGCTCTAAGATATTCGACGCCGACGGCAACGCGTATATAGATTATGTCCTGTCCTGGGGGCCGATGATCCTGGGCCATGCGCACCCATTGGTTGTGAAGGCCCTCAAAAGCGCCGTCTCGCGCGGCACGAGCTACGGCGCCCCGACGGCCCTTGAAGTAGAGCTTGCGAAGATGGTAAAGGACGCGGTGAAGTCCATAGAGATGGTAAGGATGGTAAGCTCCGGGACGGAGGCCACGATGTCGGCCATACGCCTGGCGCGGGGATTTACCGGCAGGGACAAGATAATAAAATTCGAGGGCGGCTACCACGGCCACGCGGACAGCCTGCTTGTGAAGGCCGGCAGCGGAGCGACGACGTTCGGCGTGCCGGACTCTCCCGGAGTTCCGGCGGCCCTTGCGGGCCTGACCATCACCTGCCCGTACAACGACCTTGCGGCTGTCGGGAAAGCGTTCGAGAAGGACGGCAAACACATAGCCTGCGTGATTGTCGAGCCGGTTGCGGGCAACATGGGCTGCGTGCCGCCCGTGGACGAGTTCCTTCCGGGCCTTCGTGAGCTTTGCGACAGCCACGGCGCGCTCCTGATACTCGACGAGGTAATGACCGGTTTCAGGGTCGCCTACGGGGGGGCGCAGTCGCTCTACAAGGTAAAACCGGACATAACCTGCCTGGGCAAGGTAATCGGAGGCGGCCTGCCCGTCGGCGCGTACGGCGGCAGGACGGAGATAATGAAACATATATCCCCGGACGGCCCGGTATACCAGGCGGGGACGCTCTCCGGCAATCCCCTCGCCATGACCGCCGGCATAGAGACGCTAAAACTTCTGAAGCAGCCCGGAGTTTACAAGGAATTGGAGAGAAAGAGCGCGCTTTTGACGGATTTATTGAAAGAAGAGTTCAAAAAAGCGGGCGTAAAGGCGAATTTTAACCGTGTAGGGTCTATGTTTACCGTCTTCTTTACGGACAGGAAGGTAGAGAACTATGCGGATGCCAAGTCTTCGGATACTGTGAAGTTTTCAAAATTTTTCAGGGGCATGCTCGAAGGCGGGATAAGCATGGCGCCGTCGCAGTTCGAGGCAGGTTTCATGTCTCTCGCCCATAGCGACTCGGATATAAGGAGGACGGCTAAGGCCGCAGGGGCGGCGCTGAAAAACATCTGAAAGTGCCACATCCGGGGGAGGTGGAGCAATGTTCAGGGACGGCATGACTGCCAGGTCATTGGCCTGGCTTTCCGTCATTATCCTTGTCCTGATTTCCGCGGCGGGTTACGGGGCGTACAGGCTCTGGGACTACAAGGAAAACAACCCGAACTTCTGCATGGGCTGCCATCTCATGAAGACGGCCTTCGACAAGTGGTCAATATCCGAGCACAAGGGAATAAACTGCCATCAATGCCATCACCTGTCCCTCATGGAGCAGAACAAGCTCCTTGTTTCCCTTGTCCTCCATAATCCCAAGGTAATTCCGCCGACGCACGGCAAGGTTCTCGTGCCCTGGAAATACTGCGTGAAATGCCACTGGGAGACGGATCCGATGTACCCGAAGGCCCGCAACGTGAGCGATTCTCCCATCCACGCCAGGCACTTCTTCGAGGGCAAGATCCAGTGCTCCGGCTGCCACGGCTACAGGCTGCACGAGTTTAGCGTGGAACCGCGCTATTGCGTGAACTGCCATCCGAAGAACGCAAAGGTGCACGGCATGGAGGGTTTCGCCTGCCTCGCCTGCCATACGGACGAGACGAGCAACCTGCTGCCCAACCGCAACAAGTGCCTCACATGCCACGGAAACGCGAGTCAGCGCGCGAGGATCGCCGCCCTGCCGAAGACGGTGGATACCAGGCATTTCCATCCCTCCAAGGACGAGATAGCCATAGCCTCCAGCCTGACCACCTTCCCGGACGACGGGCCGATGAGGTTCTATTGCTACCAGTGCCACAAGCCGCACAGCCGGCTCATGCCAGTCGTGGAAAAGGACTGCCTGGCCTGCCACAGCACGGTGCCGAATACCGGGAAACACGCCCTGCACCTGGGGATGGGGCTGAAATGCCTCGACTGCCACAAGCCGCATCTCTGGAAGGTAACAAAGGCTATGGGCCGGTCGGCAAAATGCACGAAATGTCACGGGCCTGTCAATCCGGCGGATTTCCTGCTATGATATAGCACGGCGGCGGGCGGGGAAACGGAATGGGAAAACACATGGAAGAACGGGACAAGGAGTTCTGGCGGAACCTCTATCAGCTCGCCGCGATGGGCATAAACCTCGTCGCGGCCACCTTCATCGGCCTTTTCATGGGCTGGGCCATTGACAACTGGCTTACGCCCAAGTTAAACTGGCATACCTCGCCCTGGTTCACGATGATATTCCTGCTGTTCGGGATAATCGCGGGGTTCAAGAACATGTTCCACATGGCGAAGACGAAAACGGACATGTCCGACGAGCCGGGGGAGAAAAAGGGCGATTTCAAGGACAAGGACAAGAATAACTTCTAACGTGGCATTAATAGCTGTCATTCCGAGCGTAGTCGAGGAATCCACAGTAAATCTTTAAAAATAATAACTGTAGGTCCCTCCGCTACGGTCGGGACGACAGATCAGCGACCCTGAGCCCTATGCTTCCTGCAAACAAACGGCACTTCAAAAAAGCCGCCCTCTGGGGCGGCGGCATGTCGGCGATACTCGCGGCGGGAAGCCTCCTTAAGTTCCCTCCCCTTATTGCCGCGAGCATACTCACCGGCGCCGCAATATCCGTCTTCAACATATACTCGATTATAACGCTCGTGGAGGCCCTCGCCGGGGCGGCCATGTCCGACAGGCGCGTAAAAAAGGCCGCAAAGATACTCTCCGTCGTCGTGCACCTCGTAAAATTTCTGATTTTGCTTGCCCTTTTATACCTTCTCGTGGTATATAAACTTACGAACCTTCTCGGCCTGGCGTTCGGATTTACCGTCGTAGTCGTCGCGAACGTATTCGCGGGGGTCTCGGCCCTCAAGACAGGCGGACAGGGTCCGGGAGACGACAGGCCGGTTTGACCGCCACGGACCAAGGTTCTTTCCGGCTGTCCTCCGAAAAAGGTCAGGTACGCTGTTACGGCTTCCGACGGCATTCGGCAGTTTGTCTTCATGTTGAGCAGCACTTTCTCCATATTTCCCGGCATCGGCCCGCGCCTTGAGAAATACCTCTGGCGCACGGGCGTCCTGACCTGGGAAGACTTCCTTTCCGCAGAAAAAATACCCGGATTCTCCAGCCGCAGAAAACTGCTCCTGGACGGCTACGTCATAGACGCCATGACCGCGCTCAGGGCGGGGAATATACTCTATTTCCAGCCGCTCCTCGGCCCCGGCGGCCTCTGGAAGCTCTGGGACAGCCTGGGGCCGGACGCCGTATGCATGGACATAGAGACGGACGGAAAAAACCCGGAAACCGGCGCGGTAACGGTGGCCGGTTTCTACTCGAACGGCGAGTACCGTCCGTACGTCTGCGGCAATAACCTTACCCAGGATGCCGTCCAGAAGGAGATAGAGGATGCGCGGCTCCTCGTGACGTTCGCGGGAAGCACCTTCGACATACCGTACCTGAAGGCATTCTACCCGGAGCTCAGGGTGGACGCGCCGCATCTGGACCTCTGCCCGGCGGGGCACAGGGCGGGGCTTAAAGGGGGCCTCAAGAAGGTGGAGAAGCTGGTGGGGATAGCCCGCGCGGTCGAGGTCGAGGGCATAGGCGGCTACCAGGCAGTGCTCCTCTGGCAGGCCCACATGCGGGGCCGCGAGGGCGCGCTGGATACGCTTATAGCCTACAACCGCGAGGACACGGAAAACCTCCACGCCCTCGCCGGAAAAATCTACGGCATGCTAAGCGACATCTCCGGCTTCCCGGAATTCGCGGGCGGCCGGTTGGCGGCGGTATCTTCAAAATGATAAAGCGCATCTTGATATTTTTTGTCATGCTCCTCATGCTTTCCGCGCCGTCGCTTGCGGCGGGAATATCCTCTTCGCCGCCGAAATGCATGAGCGGGGCCGCGCGGTTTAAAAACGCGCTCAATCTGTACATGAGCGGCTCGTTTTCCGCTGCCAAGGACGCCTTCGAGCAATACTTAAAGGAGTTCCCGGACGGTCTGCGCGCGAACGACTCGCTCTACTGGCTCGCCAAATACCAGGAGATGAAAGGCCGGTACGGCGAGGCCGAGATGCTTCTGCGCCGGGCTGCCGGGAACTTCCCCACCAACGGCATCGCCGCATCCATCGACTTCGAGCTTGCATATTGCCTCTACCGTCCCGACAACCCGAAGCGGGACCTTGACGCGGCCTTCAACGAGTTCATGAAAATCCCGGCCATTTTTGCCGCTGACGGCAATAGCGAAAAGACTTCGGGCGCGGGGCAGGCGGCAATCCCGCAGGCGCTTTATTATGCCGCCAAATGCCGCATGGACATGAAGGACTACGCGCAGGCGGAGGAAATCCTTGCGCGCATAGGCAGGGAATTCCCAGGCTCCCCATATGCCGCCCCGGCGCTGTACTGCCTCGGCATGTCAAACCTCGCCCGGGGGGACGCGGCGGGCGCGCTTGCGGCGTTCAAGGCGATGCTGGCCGGTTATCCGGCGGGGCTTTATTCCGACAGGGCGAAGGCGGAGACAGAATTGATCGAGCGCGCGGGGAAGCCCGGCCAGACCGTTAAGGACTCGCTTAACACCAGGACGGCTCCATGAAGAAGCTTTCGGCCATTGCCGCCTGCATTCTGCTCCTTTCGTCCTGCGCCCCGGCCTTCGCCGACGCTTCCGGGACGGCGGGCGAAGGGGTTCTCGTGTGCAGCAGCGACCCCCCCGGCGCGAACGTCTTCCTGGGCGGCGTCTCGCTTGGCGAGGCCCCCCTCAGGAAGGAGCACATAAAGACGGGGACGTATTCCGTGGCGTTCAGGAAACGCGGTTACGAGGACTCCACGGAGAAGATAACGATTAAAAAAGACGTGACCCTGACGATCGACGAGAAGCTGGCACAGGCGCGCGGGAGCATAACGGTGCAGTCCCAACCCGGTGGCGCGGCGGTATATCTCGACGGCGTGGAGTCCGGGGTTACGCCGGTTACTCTCTCGCAGGTATCGGGCGGGCCTCACAGAATAGCGCTGACAAAGGAATATTTCGAGCCGGAGGATATGCGGGAGACGCTCAAGGCGGGAGGCAGCAGGACTGTCCGCGTACGGCTTAAGAGGCGTCTTCTTTTCCTGACGGTAGGGACTTTAAGCGTCCCGCCTTCCGCCGCGCAGGAGGTCCAGGGGGCGATTGGAGGTCTTGAAGGCGTCCACCTGATCCCGGCAAGCATCGGGAAGCTTCAGGATATTCTGCGTTCGAGGGAGCTCGACCCGTCTTCGATTGAATTCCTCGAATCCGGAAAAAGAAGATTGAGCCTTGAGGATTCCGCAGTCCTGTCGAGCCTTCTCGAACAGGAACGCGCACAGCTTGCCCTTGCCGTCTCCGAGAGACAGGCGGGCGGCGCGAATATCGTCTCTCTCTCGCTTTACGGCGCGCGCTCGTACATCCCGGACATATTCGACATCCCCTGCAAAAACGATAGCGACCTTGCGGCTGGACTGAAAAAGTTCGTCGGCCAATGGGAGGCACAGGACACGCCTTCGTCCGGCAAGCCTTCCTATGCGGAGGCCGCGCCCGAAGACAGCGGCTATCTCTTCAACCTTGCTCTTACGCGCATACCCGAAAAGGGACATCCGGACTGCGGGGAGCTGATTACGCTCGGAAACGCTTACTTCCGGACGGGCGATTATACGGACGCGCTGGGGGCGTACGGGAAGGCGGCATCCCGGGCCGGAGGCGGCATATGCAGGGGGACGGCGCTCTATCGCATGGCCGAAGTCTATGAGAGAATGAGCCTGTGGACAAACGCCGCATGCTCCTACCGCGAGCTCTGCCTTCTCTACCCGGACGCGACCCTTATCTCTCCCGCCGGCCCGAAGGCCGCCCCGCTTGCCAAGGCGCGCCTTAAGAACCTGTACAACCTCGGCATCCTTAAAGAGCGCTGGTGGCAGGACGGGAACGACGGCAGGGCGCAATAAATTGCGCCCCTACTAATGACGGGCAGGTACCCTCCCCTATTTCCGTCATTCCCGGATGCCTCTGTCGGGAATCCAAATTTTGCCTTTGTCCGTCATTCTGAGGCTCCACGAAGAAGCCACAGTTGACTTTAAAGGTTTCGGTAATTGCGATGCAATTTGCTAATATTATTAGTCCGAACAACAATAGTAAACCTCATCGGTCGGAAAAGCTCATTGTCAATAGCAATTCTCGGTTATGCCCGGAACATATTAATTGTAAAAGTAAATCCAGTAAAAAGTCGTAAATTTTCTCCGGTATCGAAAACGGGGCTAAAACGGCCTCTGCGGGCGGGTTTCGGGGCAACCCGGCACAGGCGCGGCGGGCTGATTTTCTACTTTTTACCAAGGCCCCGGAGGGCCTTTCCGTTTTTCGGGTCGAGCTTCAGGGCCGCCTCGAAGGCCTCCCTCGCCTTGTCCCTTATCCCCGCTTTCTGGTATAAAAGTCCAAGGTTTGCGCGGTGTTCCGCGTCTTTCGGTTCAAGCGCGACAGCCGTGAGCATCGCCTCCTCGGCCTCGGCCTCCCGGCGCGGCCTATGGAGGAGCGCAAGCGCCAAGTGGCTGTAATATAAGGCATTTACCGAATCGAGCCTCACGGCTTCCTTGAAAAGACTGGCGGCGGACTCGAAATCCTTCTTTCTGAAGCTCTCTATTCCCTGGTTAAAAATTTCATTCGCCTTTGCCGCGTCTTTTGGCTTTTTCTTCTTTGTTTCCAAGCCCTTGTCCGTCATAACCGTCGCAAGCGAGAGGTCGTACTCCCACCGGCGCGAGTCGTCGGATAATATTGCGTAGGCTTCGGAAATTCTTGAGAAAAGCTCGCCAAGCTCCCCGGCCAGCTTCTCCATTCCAGGCCTGAACTGCCCGTCCGGGTGATAAAGCCTCGCAAGTCTTTGATATGCCTCCTCTATTTCTCCCTGAGACGCCTCGGAGTCCAGGCCCAGCACCTCGTAGTGGTTCTGCGTCTTCGCGTCGAAATACGCCTTCTCGACGACTGTCCTGTCTATTGCCGGCCCTGCCGTGGGAGGGGTGGTTTTCTGTTTTTTCTCGTGCTTTCCGCCGCCCTCCTCCAGCATCCCTATGGAAAAAAACGCGTATACGGCCTTCAGGGCCTCGAAATCCCCGATGTCTGAATGGGTTATGACTTCCTTTATCGTCCGTTTGCCGTCGAACAGCCCAAGTATTCTCTTCTCCTCCGGCGAGACGTCCACGTCCTGGTAGAGCTTCAGGGGGTCGGAGGTGGGCCTTAAAACCGCCTCCATGGGCGGGATCCCGCGTGAGATGCGCGTCCAGTCGTCTATCCTTTTCACGCCGTCCATTATGAGGTTTGCCGTGGACATGTGGAGCGTTATCACCTCGCCCGGCGGTATCTCGCCCGGAAGGAACTCGTAGCTTCCGTCGGTCATGTCGAAAAGGCTTGCGACAATCTCGCGCACCTGGTATTTGACGCCCCAGAAGAGGTCTTTGGGCCTTAAATATCCGAGTTCCACAAGTATCCCGCCCAGGCGCTTTTTCGTCTTGGACAGAGCCTTCGAGGCCGTCTCGAACTGCTTTACGCTTATCTTCCCGGCCTTTAAGAGCACCTCTCCCAGGCGGTCTCCCTCGTAGTTCGAAGAGGCGAAGATTATTTCCCCGTTCTTTATGTACAGGTTCTTTACGACGCCCTCGCGCGAGACCGAGAGCGTGCCGGATGCCTTTATCCGGTGCAGGTGAGTCAATATGCCGGGCAGGCCGTTTTCCACAAGCCTCCCGGACAATGGTGCGGGAGTCGGCATGAGTTGTGATTATACGCGCCCGCCTGCCTTTGTCAATCCCCATAATTTCAAAAGATTTTCATGCTATCCGCGATTGACAGGAGTTTTATGCATATGATAGTATTTCTAAGTTTATAATAATTTTTTGAAAACTGGAATATTTGACCATAATTTTATAAAGGTCCACGAAAGGAGAGCTTGTTATGAAGCACAGGGTAGGCATCCTCACAGGAGGCGGGGACTGTCCGGGGCTGAACGCGGTTATCAGGGCGGTTTTCCGGCGGGCCGAGCAGTACGATTACGAGGTAATCGGCATACGGGACGGCTGGAAGGGTCTGATGGAGATGCAGTGCGATCCCCTTACGCGCCAGCAGGTATCCGGCATACACCTCTTCGGCGGGACTATCCTCGGCACGTCCAGGACAAATCCTTTTAAAAAAGAGAACGGGGCGGAGACAGTCGCCGAGAACATGGTCAAAATGGACCTTCATGCGCTGATTGCCGTCGGCGGCGACGATACTTTGGGCGTCTGCAACAAGCTCTCGAAGATGGGACTCAATACCGTGGGCGTTCCCAAGACCATAGACAACGACCTCTCCGCGACGGACGTGACCTTCGGCTACGATACCGCCGTATCCATCGCCACGGAGTGCATCGACCGGCTTCATACGACGGCGGAGTCTCATCACCGCACGCTCGTGGTCGAGATTATGGGACGCCACGCCGGCTGGATAACCTGCGCGGCTGGTATAGCCGGGGGCGCGGACATGATACTCGTCCCGGAGGAGCCTTTCAATATCGTCGAGGTCTGCGACGTCCTTAAAAAGCGCGCGGCGAGGGGCAAGAAGTTCAATATCGTCGCCGTGTCGGAAGGGGCGAAGTTCTCCGATGCGCCGGGGGTCGAGGGTTCCCTGGTGCTCCAGACGGCGGACAAGGACGCCTTCGGCAACGTCCGGCTCGGCGGCATCGCCAACATCCTCGCCAAGGAGATAGAGACCCGGACGGGCTTCGAGACCAGGGCGGTCATCCTCGGCCATATCCAGAGGGGCGGCACTCCCACGGCATACGACAGGATACTCGCAACACGCTTCGGCGTGAAGGCGGTGGACATGGTGCGCGAGGGCAGGTTCGGGGTGATGGTGGCCATACGCGGCACGAACATAGAGGCCGTGCCGCTCGAGGAGGCCGTGGGCAAGACAAAGACGCTCGACATGGACGTATACGAGACGGCCAAGATATTCTTCGGCTGATTTGGTGTAAAATAAATATATGAAGACAATAGCCCTGCTCACTTCCGGGGGAGATTCCTCCGGCATGAACGCCGCAATAAGGAGCGTAGTGCACACCGGCCTCGACATGGGCATGCGGGTTATAGGCTTCATCCAGGGCTACCAGGGGCTTATCGAGAACCGGTTCGTCGAGATGGACGCAGGCTCCGTGGACGGCATAATCCAGCGCGGCGGCACGATACTGCGCTCCGCAAGGAGCAGCGAGTTCAAGAGCGACTGGGGCCAGAAGACCTCCCTTGAGAACCTCTCGAAAGACGGCGTAGAGGGCCTTGTCGTAATCGGCGGGGACGGCTCCCTGCACGGCGCGCAGGTCCTGCACGACCTTGGCGTTCCCGTCGCCGGCATACCGGCCTCCATAGACAACGACATCTACGGCACCGACATGGCCGTCGGCGTGGATACCGCGCTCAACGTCATCTCGCATGCCGTGGATATGCTCCGCGATACGGCGTCCTCGCACGACCGGGCGTTCATCCTCGAAGTCATGGGCAGAAGCTCCGGATACCTGGCATACACCTCCGGCCTTGCCTGCGCCGCGGAGGCCGTGATAATCCCGGAGGTTCCGTACGACCTCGAAGCCATCGGGACGCGCCTGCTGGAGGCCAAGAAGCGCGGGCGGACGAACAGCATAGTCATCGTCGCCGAGGGCGCGGCATCCGCCTATGCCGTGGAACTGAAGCTTAAGTCCTTCGCGGGCTTCGAGACGAGGATTACCGTGCTTGGCCACCTCCAGCGCGGCGGGGAGCCAACGGTCTTCGACAGGCTCTTGGGGAGGCGTCTTGGGACGGCGGCTGTGAAGCGGCTGGAAAACGGCGAGCGCGGCTTCATGGTGGGGCTTGTAAACAACGAGATAGTCTCGACCTCTTTCAGGGATGTCTTCGCGAACAAGAAGATGTTGAGCGGAAAAAACCTCGCAATGGCACGCCAGCTTTCCGGGGCTAACCAGCATAATCCGGAAAAGGAGTCGTAAGATGGCCGAGAACGTGGACGATCTGTACATGCGCGGCAGGGACGCCTTCAATAACAAAGAATGGGACGAGGCCCGGAGATACCTTGAACAGGTGGTTGCGATACGGCCTTACGCCGACGTATTCAACAAGCTCGGCCAGATATACCACGGAAAGGGAGAGCTCTCCAGGGCGGCTGAGGCATTCAGGAAGGCGCTGGCCCTGAATCCCGGATACACCGAGGTCTCGCTGAACCTCGCCGTTACCCTAAACGACATGGGCAAGTATGCCGAGGCGAACGAGATATTCGGCAAGGCCGCGAAGATCGCCCACGGCTCGCCTTTTTCCATAGACCCGTTCATAAGGGGGAAACTCGCCAACGAGCACGCGCGGATTGGCGACATCTACTACGACATGGGGCTTTTCGGCGAGGCCGTCGAGGAATATAAAAAGGCCATAAACCTGCGCCCGGCCTGCGTGGACATCCTGACGAAGGTCGGCATCGCATACCGCGAGAGGGGCATGTACAACGAGGCCATCCGCGAGTTCATGAAGGCCAGGGAGATACACCCGCGCTACATTCCCGCCCGCATCAACCTCGGCATAACGTATTACATGAAAGGGTTTATTGACCTCGCCGTGAAGGAATGGACGGAGACGCTCGAAATGAACCCGGAGAACACGGACGCCAAGATGTACCTGAAGTTCATCCAGAGCGAGCAGGAAGGCGGAGAAAACCTGGAAAATTTATAGGCTGCGGGTATTTATCATCTACTCACTGGCAGCTAACTGTCATTCCGAGCGTAGTCGAGGAATCCACAGTTGACTTTTAGAAAAGTCAAAGGTAGGTCCCTCCGCTTCGGTCGGGATGACAAAATCGGTTCTTATGCCTCTTTTACTTTCAGTAAATAACCTCCGCACCGAGTTCCGCACGCGCGAGGGGAGCTTCTATGCCGTGGACGGCGTGAGCTTCCATGTGGACCAGGGAGAGGTGCTGGGCCTTGTCGGCGAGTCCGGCTGCGGCAAGAGCGTAACGGCCCTGTCCATCATGCGCATCCTTCCGGAGCCTCCCGGACGTGTCGCGGGCGGCGAGGTGATATTCGAGGGTGTAAACCTCCTGACGCTCCCGGAGAAACTGATGCGGAGCATCCGCGGCGGCAGGATAGGGATGGTATTCCAGGAGCCGATGACCTCGCTCAATCCCGTCTTCACCGTCGGCGACCAGGTGGCCGAGGCCCTCATAGTCCACAAGGGTCTGAAAAAAGACCAGGCGCTTAAGCGTGTGGCAGAGCTCTTCGATTCGGTCGGCCTGCCGGAGCCGGAAAAGCTCCTCTCAGCCTACCCGCACCAGCTCTCCGGCGGTATGCGCCAGAGGGTGATGATTGCGATGGCAATCTCCTGCGGGCCGGGGCTTGTAATTGCCGACGAACCCACGACGGCGCTGGACGTGACGATACAGGCCCAGATTCTGGCCCTGCTCGACGACATCCGCAAAAAGACCGGCACGGCGATAATCCTCATAACGCACGACCTCGGCATAATCGCGCAGATGGCGGACAGGGTCGCCGTTATGTATGCGGGCAGGATTGTCGAGGAGGCAAGGACGGACGACATATTCCACGACCCCATGCACCCATACACCGAGGGGCTTCTTGCGTCGATTCCGAAGCCGGGCGAAAAACTCAGGAGGCTTAAGGCCATTCCCGGCATGGTTCCGAAGCCTGGCGAGCTCCCCCGCGGCTGCAAGTTCCTTCCCCGCTGCCAATACGCAAAACCGGAATACTCCGAAGCCGAGCCGGAGCTTGTCGAAGTGAAGCCGGGGCACCGGGTGCGCTGCTTCAGGGCGCAGGGGAGATAAAGATTATTCCTTCATCAAAGACGTCTCTTCCGGGACGGTAAGGACGGCGTCGACGGCGCTTTCGTTCCACTTGTGCGAGGGCGCCCAGTCCATAATCACGAGCACGGGCTTCATCTCGAACCAGCCCTCCTTTATTCCCTTTATGTTCTCCTTGTGCGGGAGCACCCCGGCCACGTCCGCATGGCAGAATATCGCAAGCCCCTCCTGGGCGTTCTCGCGTATGACGGCCTCCAGGATGTCCGGCTTGTCGAGGCGGCCAAGTCTTCTGTCCGTGTCCACCTTCGATATGTCGTCCGAGCCGAGCTCCTCCAACGCGAGGAGCGCGGTATCCAGGCACCTTGCCGCCGGGGAGGACACCGCCTTCTGTATCCGGTATCTTTCTCCGAGCTTGCCCTTCAACATATCCACCACCTGTTCTACTTCATACCTCCCGGTAAGGCTGAGCCTCCTGGGCGGCCTGCTCAATGTCTTCGCATGGGTTATGATGACTATCTTCATTTTCTTAGCCTCCTCGTTTTTGTATTGCTTCTTAAAAAAAATTAATATAGGATTAACGCCCGTTTAACAATCGTGCATTATAATTCAGCCATCGATATCGGATGGCTGAAATTATTTTAAAAAGTTTACGGTGATAAAAATGTTTAAGCGTATCCTCCTGTTCGTCGTGCTCCTTGGCGCCTATGTCGGCCTCGGTATGCTGAACTACACCCTTTCCGGTTCGGCCCGGCTTATTTTAAATTAACCGCCAGCCAGTTCGCCACCTGCACAAGCAGTTCCGGGTCCTTCCGGAACATCTGTGCGCCGTGTCCGGCGTCGGATAGTATTACCACCTTCTTCGGCCCACGGGCGAGCCTCGACAATACCCCCACGGCGTCGTACGACGTCGTATCCTCCCTCGACGCGGCGATGAATACCGGCCTTTTCCCATATTCCTTCATGGGCGTAGCCGTGTCTATGTTGTGATAGGCAAGCCCCGGAGAGAGCATCACGAGCGCCTTGACCTCCGGGTGTTTCGCGGCATAGATAAGCCCGGTGGAGGACTGTATCGAGGCCCCGACAAGTCCCACGGGGACGCTCTTTTCCGCCCCGTTTCTGCGCAGGTAATCCAGCACCGCGCCTTCGTCTATCGTCATGTTCTCGAAGTCCTGGTCGGAAAAACTCTCGAACGTCTCCCGCCTGCCATTATGCAGCGTGCTCTGGCCGTGCCCGCGCGCGTCGTATGCGACGACATTATATCCCCTTCCGCTCAGTTCCCCGG
>JAJYGS010000150.1:15810-38467 GCA_021785055.1 Nitrospirota bacterium
CAAATTCGCTGCGGTTGCTCCCCAGCTTGTGCATGAGGAGTATCACCGGCATTCCCTTTCTGCCGGGATAATACGTGCCGTGGAGCGTCCAGCCGTCGGGTGTGTGAACGATTATCTCGCGGGGCTTTGCGGCGG
Source organism: Nitrospirota bacterium (assembly GCA_021785055.1). Taxonomy (GTDB): domain Bacteria; phylum Nitrospirota; class JACRHJ01; order JACRHJ01; family JACRHJ01; genus JAKAHE01. Next base: position 15,946 of record JAJYGS010000150.1, read on the forward strand.
ACGCGGCGGCGGGAAAAAACGCCAGGACAAAAAATATCGCTGCCAGACTTTTCATAATACAGGCTCCTTTTCGCGGAATTGGTATTTTCCCGGAAAGTATAGCAGACGCAGAATCTTATCACAAAGCGAAGAAATATAACAGTGGCGCATTATGTGTTAGAAAAAAGATATGCGCAAAAGGTTGTCACCCTGAGCGAAGCGAAGGGTCTACGGCAGGTTTTTGTTTTAAAGGCTTAAAGTCAACTGTAGATTCTTCGGCTTAAGCCTCAGAATGACAATCTTTCGTTTTTCCCCTTACCCATAGATGCCGTTAATACCCGCACAAAGCGAGAGAGAACCATTAACTTAAAGCCACAACTTTAGATTAAACTTTTTTTATATTGACAAGATATGTCAGATACTGTATGAGTAATCTCAGAGTATTACGCAATTAAAGGGGGAATCGGCATGAACTGCTGGGAATTCAGGAAGTGCGCGGAAGAGGTAATGAAAAATTGCCCTGCATATCCTGAGCAGGGCGCGGACTGCTGGAAGGTTACCGGGACACTTTGCGATTCCGGGAAGATGAGGATGAAGACGCGGGCGGAGAAGATAGAATACTGCCGGAGGTGCGATTTTTATGTCAATCACGCCAACCGGTTCTGATGCTTTCGGTTTCTTAAGAATACCGGCAAATCCGCCGCTCTGAAATTGGACGTTAAATATCGGCGTTTCCTCGACCCCTTGCATTCCCGGCCTGCATTCTCTTTTCTGTTTACTTCAGATTTCTAAAAATGTTATAGTCCTGCGCATGAAAATTCTGAAGTCCTTGCGGCAATTCACCTATAATATTCTCGACAGTTTATACCTGCCGATGGACAGGAGGCGCATTTACAGGACAAGAAATATCCGCCTTATCCCGGGCCAGGGCGACCGCAGGGGAGGGAAACTTTCCTACGCCGAATGGGCCCATGTCATAGGCATATTCCAGGCTCTTATGTTCATCCATCTGGATAAAAAAGAGGGCAACAAGATTCTGGATATAGGTTGCGGCACCGGACTCCTGGGCATTGCATCAGAGCCTTTCGTCGCAAGCGGCGGCTCCTGCACCGGGTTAGATGTAATGAAAGAAGACATAGATTTCTGCCGGCGGCATTATCCGTCCCCGCCGTTTAAGTTTATTCATCTGAACATGAAAAACCCCAAGTACGCCCCCGACCAGGAAGACAAGAAGCTTCCGTGGCCCGTCGAAGGCGAGAGTTTTGACCTTGCGCTGGCGCTTTCGGTCTGGACGCATCTGAACGAAGAAGACGCCGTCTTTTACATGAAGGAGGTCCGCCGCGTATTGAAACCCGGCGGCAAGGCGATCATCAGTTTTTTTCTGCTGGACGAATTATACAGGGAAAGTCTCGGAAAACGCTTCAAGGAGCCGGGCAGGTTCCATATGACGCCTCAGACCGACTGGATATTCGACAGGCCCGCCTACGGCTCAAGCTCATGGTTTTGCCCAAAGTGGGTTAAATATCCCGAAAGCGCGATAGGCGTAACGTCTGAAGGACTGGAGCGCATGTTGTCGGAGGCCGGGATTGAACTCGCCGCACAGTATCAAGGGAACTGGAAAGAGGCGCCCGGGGTGTTTTTCCAGGACGTTCTGGTGTTGCGCAGGCCCATATAACCCGCATCACTTGAACTTGCACCACTCCACCTTGTCCTTGCTCCAGGGGCTTTTCCTGCCTTCGAGATAGGCCTCCATCCCTTCCCTCTGTTCCGTTTTCGGCCCGAACGACTCCCCGAATGCGTTTATCTCCGCCTCTTCGAGTATATCGGAGAAGCCCTTGTCCAAGCCCGAATTGACGAGCGTCTTGGTCTGGCGCACCGAGTCCGGCGCGTTGTTGGCAATCCTGAAGGCGAAATCACGCGCGGCGTCCATAAGCTCGCGCTGGTCTTTTACGACCATGTTCACAAGGCCTATCTCAAGGGCCTCCCTTGCGCCCACCTCCCTGCCGGTAAAGAGTATCTCCTTGGCCCTGCCGGAGCCGATTATCGCCGGGAGGCGCGTCGTCGCGCCCGATGACGGCGGGACGCCGATTTTTATCGTGGACATCGAGAACACGGCGTCTTTTGTGCATATCCGCAGGTCGCACGCCAGGGAGAGCTCGAAGCCTATGTCGAACGCCTTGCCGCTTATGGCCGCGATGACTGGCACGGGAAGCTCCTCAAGGCCGCTCATGGCGTTATGTCCTATGCGGGAGAGCAGCTTCGCCTCTTCGCGCCCGACCTTCACCATGTCCTTTATGTCCATGCCTGAGGAGAAGTTCGGGCCCTCGCCGGTTATAACGACGCTGCAAAGCTTTATATTCGGCCTTAGGTCCTCTTCTATGAACCTGTTTATGTCCGCCATCACCTTTCGGGAGATATAGTTGTCCGGCGGGTCGTTAAGGATTATCGCGCCGATGCACTCCGGGTCGGTAAACGTTACATAGGCCATCTTACACCTCCTCCCACTTCTTTCGCTGGAATATATAATACAATACCGGTATCACGACGAGCGTGAGCGCCGTGGACGCGGCCATGCCGAATATCAAAGACCATGCAAGCCCGCTCCAGACCGGGTCCGAGGCGATTACGGACGCGCCGAGTATCGCCGCCATGGCTGTCAGGACTATCGGCCTCGTGCGGATCGCGCCCGCTTCTATGAGCGCGCGTTCTATGGGCATGCCCTCGTTCTTCTTGTCCTGTATGAACTCTATCAAGATAATCGAGTTCCTTACGACTATGCCCGCGAGCGCTATTACGCCAATCATGGACGTCGCCGAGAAATATACCCCCGTGAGGGCGAACCCCGGCATTATGCCTATCATGGCCAGAGGTATCGGGCCCATGATGATGAACGGCACGATAAACGAGCGGAACTTGCCCACGAGCAGGAGGTATATCAGGATGAGCGCCACGGCCATCGCCGCGCCCAGGTCCCGGAAGACGTCTTTCGTGAGCTTCATCTCCCCGCCCCACTTCAGGCTGTATCCCTTCGGAAGCGGGTGCTTTCCAAGCCGTTTCATCATGTCGAGCGCGGCGTAGAGCGGGGGCCTTCCGGCCATCTCTCCGTATACGTATGCGACCTTCCTCATGTCCTTGTGGTATATCGGCTTGTCCTCGTCCGAGGGCGCGACATGGGCAAGCTCGGTCAGGGGTATCTGGCCCCCGTCCTTCCCCATGACGTATATCTGCCCCAGGCTCGAAGGCGTCGCCCTCGCGGCGCGCGGGAAGCGCAGGAATATGTCCACCGGGTTCTTCTCGCCTGGAACGTGCAGTGTCGTGACGGATACGCCCCCAAGCGCAATCCTCATCGCGCCGATAATCTCTTCCGTGGATATTCCGTTCTCCGCGGCCTTCGTCTTGTCAACGATTATGTGATACATCGTCGAGTCCGCCTGGAGGCTGTCGTCGACGTCCGTAACGCCTGCCGTCCTTGAGAAAAGCCCGCGAACCTTCCGCGCAAGCGCGCGAAGCTCTCTGTAATGGGGGCCGTAAATCTCCGCCAGGACGGTCGCGCGCACCGGCGGGCCGGGCGGGTCTTCTACAATCTTTATGTTCGCGCCGTATTGTCTGCCGAGCGCGGCGATCCGGGGCCTGATCTTGAGCACCAGGTCTTCGCTTGAGATGGAGCGCCTGGACTTGTCAACTATGTTCACCCTTATGTCCGCATACTGCGGCATGTTCCGTGCGCCGCTCCCGCGCAGCAGTCCGTTGAAGTCTATTACCGACGGCACGCCGACGAAGGTCTCGTAGTTCTTCACTTCCGGTATCGTGTCCATATACCTGCCCACGGCCCTCGCCGCGCGATCCGTGTCTTCGAGGGCCGTGCCCCTGGGCATGTCCACGGTAATCAGGAAGGTGTTCTTGTTCGCCTTCGGGAGCATCCGGAACTGCACCCACTCAAGGAACGGAAACGCCATCACGGACAGGAAGAGGACGACTATCGCGGCTATGAAAATGCGCCTCTTTGATTTGTTCTCCAGCAGAGGCCCGAGTATTTTTTTATACAGTTTGAATATCCAGGTGTCTTCGAGTTTTCCCTCGCCCGCGTGCCGCACCTTTACCAGCCTGAAGGCCGCCCAGGGCGTGACTATGAACGCGATCATAAGGGACGCCGTCATCGCGACCGGGACGTTGAACGGTATCGGCGCCATGTACGGCCCCATCATGCCCGTCACGAAGAACATCGGCAGAAACGCGAGTATTACCGTAAGCGTCGCGAGCACCGTGGGGCTTCCGATTTCGTTCACGGCGGTTATCGCGGCCTGGAGGCGCGGCATCTTCTGGGCCTGGTAGTGCCTGTGTATGTTTTCGACAACCACTATCGTATGTTTTCGACAACCACTATCGCATCGTCCACGAGAAGACCAAGCGACAGTGTAAGCGCGAATAAAGTTATTCTGTTTATCGTCTGGCCCGCGAGCATGCCCGTCCCGAGTGTAACGAAGAGCGTAAGCGGTATCGCGAGCGCGACAATCATGGCGTCCCGCCATCCGAGCGCGACGAGCAGGAGCATTACGACTATTATTATGCTGAGCATCAGATGGTGGACGAGTTCGTTCACGGCGTCGTTTGCCGTCTTTCCGTCGTTCCGGGTAACCGTCGCCTTGATGCCCGGCGGGAGCGAGGCTTTAAGCTCGTCCAGTTTTTTAAGGATTGCCTCGGATACCTTGACGGCGTTCTCGCCTTTTTTCTTGGCTATCGCAATCGTCACGGCGGCGTGCTCCGTCATGTCCTTTACGCCGCTGCCGGGGCCGAAGGCTATCCTCGTGAAGTGCGTCGTCGGCTCTTTTCCGTCCACGACGTCGGCCACGTCCCGGAGGTATACGAGCCTGCCGCCCGATGCCGTTCGACCGGCGTAGCTTCCGACGACGAGGTCTTTCACGTCGCTTACGGAACCGAAAAACCCGCCGGTCTCTATGGAGAATTTCCTGCCTCCGGTCTCGAAGCTCCCGGTCCGGAGGTTCGCGTTGGCCGCCGTCAACGCCCCCTGCACCTGTAACGGAGAGATGTTGTATGCCGCGAGGCGGGCGGGGTCGAGCGTAACGCGCACCTGCCTGTTCCGCCCGCCGACGACGTAGGATTTGGACGTCCCCGGCACCTTCTGAAGGTCGATCAATACATTGTCCGCGACGCGCTTCAGCTGATAGTCGCTGTATCCGCCGCCTGAGAGCGTAATCGCCACAATCGGCACGTCGTCCACCTCGACAGGCTTCACGAGAGGCGGCATGACCGCGCCGGGCGGGGCGAAATCGACGTTGGATATGACCTTGTTGTAGAGGTTGAAGAGGCTTTTCTCTCTGTCCTGCCCGACATAGAACTTTACCGTTACGACGGCCATCCCGTTCATCGAAATGGAATAGACGTTCTCGACGCCCTTTATCTCGCGCACTATCCGCTCAAGCGGCCTTGCGACAAGCTCCTCCACTTCCTTCGCGCTCCCGCCGGGATACATGACGTATATGTTCGCCGCCGGGACGACTATCTGCGGGTTCTCCTCGCGCGGCGTGTGAACGAGCGCGAAAATCCCGAACGCCGCCGCCGCAACCATCAGGAGGACGGTGAGCTGCGAGTTTATGAAATACTCGGTTATCCTTCCCGCTAAATTCAACTTCAAGGAAAAACCTCCGATGCAACTACTTAGACTGTCATTCTGAGGCCCATATTTGGGCCGAAGAATCCGCTTTTATGCCTTTGTAGCTGCCTGATTTATCAGGCGCCTTTAAATTCGCCCCATAAATGGGGCAGCTACGTTAAAATCAGATCCTTCGCTTCGCTCAGGATGACATCCGTTCGCGGCTGTCATCTTACTTTTATGCCTTCCTGCAGACTATCCAGATTCCCGACCGCAACCCTCTCGCCGCCGGAGAGGCCGGCCAGGACCTCCCTCTCGCCCTCCGCCTCTGCGCCGAGCCTCACGGCCCGGAAGCTCAAGGTATTCCCGGGCGTAACCACCCAGACGCCCTCCATGCCTTCCTTATCGACAAGCGCGGCATCCGGCACGAGGACGGCGCGCGCCTTCCCGGACGGGAGCCATGCGCGCCCGAACATGCCGGGCCTTAGCTCCGCGGTCTTTGACAGGTCTATCTTTACCGTGAACGAGCGGGTCGATGGGTCTGCCGCCGGGACAATCTCCGAGACCCTGCCTTCTATCTTCCTGCCGCCAAGGGCGTCAACCGTAACCTTGACGCTCTCGCCCTTATAAACCCCCGCGATGTCGTTTTCCTTTACGCTGCACGCGAGCCTCAGCGTATTGTTATCGACAATCGTGAGAAGCGGCCTGCCGGGCGCGGCCATCTCGCCCACGTTCGCCATCTTCGCGGAGACGGCCCCGTTTATCGGCGAGCGTATGACGGCGTATCCGAGCATCACGTTCGTCTCTTTTACGGCGGCGTCGGCCTGGGCGATTTTCGCCTGCACCTGTTTCTTTTTGGCTATGGCCTGCTCCTCCCCCGCCCTTGCCATCCTGAGCTGCGTGGACATGTCGTCGAGCTCTTTTTTCGTTACGGCCTGCTCCTTGTAGAGGTTCCTGAATCGCCCGTAGTTTATCCTCGCGTTTTGAAGCGCGGCCTTCGCCCCGGCTATCGCGGCGTCTGTCTCCTTGAGGGCCGCCCGGCCTTCGGCCCCTGCATCGACGGCCTGCTGCCTCTTGGCCGCGATGTCGGCGGCGTCGATGGTTGCGAGGACTTCTCCCTTCCTGACGGGGCTTCCCTCGCTTACGTTAATCGCCGTTATGGCGCCCATTATCTTCGCCGAGAGTGTCGCTTCTTTCCTGGCCTCCACCGTGCCCACCGTCTGGAGCGTTCTCGTTATCTCCCTCGCCGAAACGACCGCAGTCGGGACTTCCACCGCCGCGCCCTGCTGTGCGGGCGGCCTCTCCGGGCCTTTTGAACAGCCGATGAACAAGGTAAAAATCAGTGAGTAAAGCAGGAGTCGTCTCATTTTACAACACCTCGATTAATCTCTTGTGCCAGCCGACGGAACCGTCAAATAAAACCATGTCCGTTCTCAATATTTTTTCCCCGTCGCCAGCCGGAGCGCGGCCTGGGCGACGTTATAGTCGTATAGCGCAGAGACGTAGTTAGTGCGCGCGCGGGTGAGCGCCGTGTCCGCGTCGATTACGTCGAGGGACTTCGCCATCCCCGCCCCGAAACGCTTCGTGATTATCCGCAGGCTCTCCCTGCCTTCACTCACCGCCGCGGATTCGACGTCCATGCGCTTCTTCGCCTCGCGGAGGTCGTTGTAGGCCTTTCGCACCTCGAAGAGCGCGCCATCCTTCATCTGGTCGTACATGTACGCCGCGGCGTTTCTATCGGCCCTCGCCTCGCGCACCTTGTTCGTCGTAAGGAAGCCGTCGAAGACGTTCCACGTAAGCCTGCCCATTATTGTGTAGGAGTCCCCGCCGTGTCCGAAGGCGTCTTCGCTGTCCCGGTCGTATTGTCCTATCAGGTTTAAGTTCGGCAGGTAATCAGTCTGTGCGAGCTTCACGCCCTCGCCCATGTTCTTCACGTCGAACTTCATGCCCTTCAGGTCCGGCCTGTCCTTCAGCGCCTCGGCCTGGAGGCTTTCAAGGCTTCCCGGGAACGGGCTGTATGCGAGCCTGTCAGCAATCGCGACAGGCGTGTCCTGCGGCCTGCCCAGTATCATGTTCAGCGCGGCCTTTGCGAGTGCCTCCCGGTTTTCCGCCTTGATGAGCATCTCCTCCACGTCCGCAAGATGCACCTTCGCAAGCAGCACCTCCGAGCGAAGGAGCATCCCCTGTCCGTATAAATCCTGCGCAAGCTTCAAGTGCCTCTCCGTAGACTTCTCCGCCTGCTTCGCCGTCTTTATATATTCGCATGCCAGCGCCACCCCCCAGTACGCCTGCACCGTCTCGTAGGCCGTCTCCATGCGCGCGCGCTCGTGTTTCATCTTCGCGGACTCAAGAGACAGCTTCGCGCGCCTGTAGCCGAGTATCTCCTTGCCGCCGTTGAAGAGCGGCTGGATTACCTGCACCCTGAAGTTGAAGTCGTTTATGGGGCTTGGGCCGTTCAGCTTGTCGATTGCGAAGTCGGACGCCCGGAAGCTTCTCTGGTTCAGCTTCGAGCCGAAGACCGTCACGGGGTTGTCCGAGCGCACGAAGGTCTCCGAGACATCGGCCTTCGGCAGGAATGCGGATCTCGCCTCGCCTATGCCCGCCTCGGAGGCCTTGAGCTTCTCTCCCTCGGAGAGGAGCGGGCGGTTGTGCGCAAGCGCGGTATTTACCGCCTCGTCGAGCGTCAGGGGCGCCGGGCCTTCGGCCAGAGCCGCCGCCGGAGCGAAAATTAATACGATGAACAAAAGCCGGGCGATGGTTTTCATAATCTCATGCCTTCAACATCTTGCAGAAATTAAGCCACAACCTCTCGCCTTCGTCCGAAAGCGAAAACGAAAGGCCGCTCAAGGACCATCTCATGGCCGCGAACTGTATCATGCCGAGATAGGTCCTGGCCGTCTCCTGTATGTTTATTTCCGGCCTTATGCTCCCGTCCTTCCTGCCTTCCGAAAGGACGTTTTCTATTGTGGAGAGGTAGCCGCCCATGCACATGACGAGCTTGTCCCGAAGCGCCGGGTATTTCACGTGCATCTCCTCGGAGAAAAGGAGCCTCGGTATGCCGCTCCTCTGCTCCACCTGGGAGACGTGGCTTGCCATTATTTTCTTGAGTTTCTCCTTTGGGGAGATTTCCTGCCCCGCCAGCTCGAACGCCCTGCCGGTGATAGCGACGGCGATTTCGTCTATCACTGCTGAAAGTATAGCCTCTTTGTCCTGAAAATGCCTGTAAAGCGCAGGCTCGGACATCCCAAGCCTCTCGGCCAGCTTGGCGATGGTAAGCCCGCTCACCCCCCGCTCGCCGATTACGGCTATGGCGGTGTTTATAATCTCCGCCTGCCTGATTTTCGTATTCTTCCGTTCCATGCGTCTTGACGCTTTCTCCCCTCGCCCTTTGGGAAAGGGGATTAAGGGGTGCGGGTGTCCTCTTGTTAGTATTTACTAACATAATATTCCGCGGATGTCAAGTATTTTGTTAGCGCTCATTAACAAAAAAAACCCAACCCTGGATTCCCGTGAAAACGGGAATCCAGCGACTTCTTCTGTCATTCCCGCCGCCCGTCATTCTGAGCCCCGGTTTTATGCGTACCGGGGCAGGCTCCGTCGAGGAATCCAAAGTTGACTTAAAGTCAAATGCAGGTCCCTCCGCTTCGGTCGGGACGACAGGCAAAATTCACCCGAACTGTTCCATTCTTTGTCGCCCGATTGGTGAAGTTCATTCTCAGTAGAGCTTACCGATAGCGGCAATAACTCCTTAAAAATACTGAATTACTTTGGAAAATTTCCGAATTTTTCTCCGGTATCGAAAACGGGGCAAAAACGGCCTCTGCGGGCGGTTTTCAGGCCAAAAAGGGGGGGGGCGGGGAAGGGTGTTTTTACACAGCGCGGGCCGAATTCGTTTTCTTACTGGGACGGGAACGGGTTTAAAGAAGGGCGTGTGCCCCGGGCGTGGCCCAAGGGCCGGGATTCCCCAGACTGACAGGCTGGAAAATGTAAAAAATCAAACGGTTACGCCTACTCCGGGAACGTGTCGGCCTCGCCCCGGTAGCCGTATCTGCCATTCTTTATGAGGCATTTCATCCTGCCGTGGAAGTTCCTCATGGAGATTACCGATGATATGTGCAAAAGCTGGGCGGCGCGGTACGGGCGGCTTACGACCTTTACCCTGCCTTCCTTTATCGCCCGGATTATCGCTTCAGGGTTTTTCTCAGCCTTTACAATGGAATAGGTCCGGCCAATCTGCCGGGTTACGTGCGCGTCCGAGTTGCCTATGAGGGGCTTTCCCATCTCCAGGGCGCGCGATACCGCCCAGTTGTTGAAGTTTAAGTTCTTTACGTAATAATGGCAGTATTCCACGGCGTCGAACACCTCCGGGCGGCTGTCGAGCAGCGTCCCGGAGGCCGTCGGCATCGGGAAGTACGGATGCGCGGCGATTACAAGGTTGTCCTCTCTCTTGGCGTCTCCGACATCGTTCAAGGTGCGGTAATCGCTTATTTCTCCTGGGAAATTTATAAGCAGGACGTGCCTTCGTTTTATCGTGCGTTCGACCCCGCGTATCAATATGACGCCTCTCTCTTTAGCGTAGTCCCGGAGCCGCTCCGACCAGGTGAACCGGTTATGGTTCGTAATGGCGATTGCGTCGAACCCCCTGGCCGCCATCATGTCGATAATCTTGCAGGCGTCGTTCCTGAGGAAATCGTGCGGGTCTTCCTTCGAGTGTATATGAAAATCTATTTTCAGTTCTTTCACTTTTATCCCTTTCCTGCCGCCCCGTGAGATGATAGCGTCAATGGCCGGGGCGCGGCAAGAAAATAATAATTAATTTTATTTAATGCCTATCCCTATGAAATTACTGAAAAACATAATACTTGACCAGAATATGAAAAGGCACTATACTTATACCACGTCTACAGCAGTAACACGTTCTTTGAAAGAAACACGGATATTATACTCCCTATAGACCCCGGAATCAACTCCGGGCGTTCCATTCTGTAAACAAAAAGCAATACGAAATCTCCGGCAAAAAATCGAAAAGCGGATTTTCGGCACGACTCAAGAACGGCGGACTCTACCCTTGGCGGGTCTTATGCCTCTGTGAGTTTGCGATAATCCTTATTTCAAGAAAGGAGGCGGCGATGAAGTATCGGGTCTTTTTGATGTCGGTACTGGCATTTGCTTCCCTTGCCGCTACCGCGCATGCTGAAAGCAGGATTTCCAATCTCCTCGACGCTACACAAAGGGATTACGAGACTATAAATGTGGATATGCACGGCGCAGGCGGCGGCTCTGCGGTGGACGCGCGGAAGCTGAAGGCGGCGGCTGACAGGATTACGGCGAGGCGTGCGGCAATAGACAACCTGCGCAGGCTGGGCCTCAAGGTCCTTCCGAGGGACCAGCGGGGGCTTTTCAGGCTCCTCGTCCAGAACCTCGACCAGATCAACCTCGCTTTACTGGCGTTGATAGGAAACGGTAAAGGCGCGGCCTATGGAATGAACCATACCGGCGGAACCGTAAGCTGGCAGAAGGGAATCGGCATGATGCTCGACGAGACCAGGCGGTGCCTTTACATGGTCGGCAAGGTATCCGGCCCGTTCGTAATGCGGGCGCCTCTCGCGCCCGTGCAGGCGCATTAAATTGATTTTACCTTGACGCCTTGGGCGGGAGTTTCGGAGCCGGCTTCCGGGTTTGCCCGGCGGTTTCCCTGCGGGGGATTATTATGCCCTGGCGGGCGAGTTCGCGTCTTATCACTTCGCGCCGCCTGGCGCGCTCTTCCGGCGGAAGGGTCTTAAGCGCCCGAAGCTGGGAACGAATTTTGAGCTGTTTCTCAGGCGGCAGGGCGTTGAATTTGACTATCCCGTTCCTGTAGGCCTGCTTCTCCTGCGGCGTCATCTTCCGCCAGCGTTCCACCTTGCCCATCACCTTAGCGCGCTCTTCCGGCGGGAGGGCCTTCATCTTTTCGTATTTATCCCGGAGTTCCTGTCTCCTGGCCGGCGGCAGCGAGTTAAACAGGCGGTACGCCCTTCTGAGGCGTTTGCGCCTCGCTGGCGACATCGTCCTCCATATCTCGTAGTTTTCCAGCAGGTCCTGCTGCTCGCGCGGGGAGAGGGATTCCCAACGGTCTTTTAACGCCCTTCTCTTAAGGCGCCTGTAGCGGACGATATGCGCAGGCCGCGCGGCCGGCCGGCTTTGGCGGGACGGAGGCGTTTTATTTGCGTTTGCGGGCGGGGTCTGGACCTCCGCCGCAAAGGCCGGAACGGAAAGAAACAGACCGACAAACAGGGCCGCGGTTGCAAGTTTTTTTATAGACATCATCCCCAATCTTCGCGCCGGGGGCTTAAGAACACGCCGGAGTCCATTTTAAGCCGCACGGCTCAGCCCCCGTTGGCCTCGGCAATCTCCGGACGTCCGCCGTCCGCGCTGATTCCCGCCTTGACAGGCCCCTTATCGGCCATCCTCGCCCTGACACTGTGCCGCGATTCCCTTATCGGCCCCAGTTCGTCCAGGCCGCTCTGGTCTATCTGGTGTATGACGTTGAGGTCGTCTATTACGTCGATATTGTTTAAGACTTCCCAATCGACCGGCGCGGGAGCCTTGGCCGTCTGCGCCTGCACGGGTTGTTTTGTCTCGAAACCGGGCAGATACAAGGCTATCAATACGGCGGCTATCGCCGCCGCGGCGGTGATGTAGACGGGGACGAACTTTCTGAATGCGGAAGGCTTTCGGAAAAGCCTGCGCATAACGCCCCTGGCGGCTGCATGGCTCTCGCCGGAGGTAGGGTTCTTGGGCCCCGGAACGCTTGAGAGCGTATAGGAGATGTCGTCGAGCTCATGCCGGCAGGAGGCGCAGGAAAGGACATGCGCGGCGACCTCGGAGGCCTGCTCTCTTGAGAGCTCTCCGTAGTGGTATAGTACCAGCTTTTCGCTGAAATCACATGAAGACCTGTCATTCATAACGATACCCTTTCATGCCCTTTTTCAAGGTCTCGACCGCCCTGAAGAGGTGAGCCTTGACGGCGCCTTCGCTTATTCTCAGGGCCGCCGCTATTTCCGTAAGCTTCAGGTCTTCCTCGTGTTTCATAAGGAATACCACCCTCTGCCTAGGAGGCAGCGACAAAAGCGCCTTCCTGAGGGCCGCCCGGAGTTCCTTCTGCTCCAGGGGCATGTCCGGGTTTATCGAGCGGGAGCAATCCGGCGCCTGATCGACCGCGTCATGCCCGTCCTCCTCTTCATCGGGGGCGGCAAAAAAGAAAATCTTTTTGATGAACGTCCTTTTGCGGAGAAAATCCAGACAGACGTTCGACAGTATCCTGATAAACCAGGTGTAAAACGACGAGCCGCCCTTGAAGGAATTCAGTGCCTTGTATGCCTTTATGAAGGCATCCTGGGCGAGGTCCTGGGCGTCGTCGGCGTTACCGGTCATCTGCCGGGCGAATGCGAGCGCCCTCGGCATGTACATATTCACGAGCGCGCCGAACGCCTCCGGGTCCCCGTTCCTCGAAGCCTCGACAAGCTCCTGCTCGTTCGGGGCCATCCCGGCCTGGCCAGTCTCCCTTACGCGGCGCAGGCCGAAGCCCGATGCCCGCATAATGCCAGCCGAACCAGCGCCGCCCGCCGCGTCAAACGGAGCGGAAACAGACCCGGCCTCTTCCCCGCTCTTGCCGGTCTCACCGGTCCCGTCCGCAAAATCGGGCGGTCTGTCCGCCGCATCCGCCTGTCTGTCAGGCATCACGCCCGCCTGCTTCGGCACGACCAGGGCCGATTGACCAGCCGCCGTCTCTTCCAGCATATGGTTTCCTTCTTATGAAACAGCCGCGCCTGTTAAATCCCGGCAGTCTTCTTCAGCCGCAATAACCCGGTGCCCTGTATCAGGGCGTCCCGGCCCCCGGACCAAGCTGTCGCCTCCAAAAAACCACCGGCCCGAACTAAGCTGCCGGCCCCCTTTTGCGCTTATTATACTTCATTCGGGGCTTTTACTTCAAGCAAACCTGGCGCCGGGGCTGTCGGAATTATTACTATAGACGTATGGGAGAGGGAGAAGGTTTACACCGGAAGCGGGCCGGAAGCGAAGGTATCAGTTTCGAGTATGCCGATAATACGTGTGATTGACCTGTTGCCGGAGGGCCGGGGGCCGGGACTGCCTTTTGGGGGAAGCCCCGGCCTTTGTCAGTATTAACTGTGGCCGACCGCGCTTTCCCGGGGACCGTCGCGCGCTGGGAAGGTCCCCCGGAAAGAACCTTACTTCGTTGAGGGAGCGGCTTCTTTTTTCTTGGCCTTTTTGGCGGCCTTTTTCTTGCCCTTCTTCATTGCCTTTTTGGCCTTCTTTGCCTTCTTGACGGCCTTTTTCTTGCCCTTCTTTGCCTTCTTGGCCTTCTTGACGGCCTTTTTCTTGCCCTTCTTGGCCTTCTTGGCTTTCTTTACTTTCTTCTTCGCCGGGGCTTTCTCAGTGGTGGCAGGGGCGGCATTCTGGTCCTGCGCGAAAGCCATGGACATCGGGGCGGCCAAAAGCATGGCCATAATCAGTGCTGCGAGAATCTTCTTCATTACTCTTTCCTCCCGGCCCGGTGGGCCATAAAAAAAATGGGTTTTAATCCCAGCGCGAATGTTAGACGGCCGGTTGGGTTAAAGGTTTACAAGAAAATTCATTTAATCAATATAATGCCTATATCCATCACGTTCGTGCCTGTCGGCCCAGGCGAGAAAAGCCCCCCGGCCTTTTTGAAGAAATGGTTGGAGTCGTTATTTTTTAAATAGTTAACGGCGGTTAGACCCTTGGCCCCGGCGTCTTTTACCGTCTCTCCGTCGACGAACGCGCCGGCGGCGTCCGTGGGGCCGTCGATGCCGTCGGTGCCTGCGAAGAGGGCGGACACCCGCCTGTCCTCCTTTATCTCGAGGGCGAACGCAAGCGCCGTCTCCTGGTTCCTGCCGCCTGTGCCGTCTCCGCGGACGGTTACGGTCGTCTCCCCGCCCGCGAGGAGACACGCGGGGGTGGGCCGTCTCGCCCTTTTGTGCCGGAAGACCTCCTGCGCAAGCCGCTTTGCCGCATCCACCGCCTCTCCGGCAAGGGGGCCGTCCTGGATATACGGCCTGTAGCCTAAGTAAGCGGCCGTCTCCGATGCCTTTGCGAGGGCCGCGGCATTGGAGGCCGCGACAAAGTTCGTAATTTTTGCGAAAATCTCGTCCCCCGGCTTCGGCGTCTCCGGTATCAGACCGGACGCGCCTTTTTGCAGATATTCCCGGACGGCCTGCGTGACTTTCTCGTATACGCCCCTTATCTTCAATATCTCAAGGGCCTGGAGGTAGGTCGTCTCGTCGGGGGCGGTCGGGCCGGAGGCTATGACGCCCGTGTCGTCGCCCGCGACGTCCGAGATTATGACGCTCACCGCCCTGGCGGGGAACATGGCCTCGGCGAGCCTGCCGCCCTTGACGGCGGAGAGGTGCTTTCTGACGCAGTTGATCTCGCCTATGTCCGCGCCGGACGTAAGCAGAAGCCTCGTAACCTCCTGCTTGTCCTTCAGGCTTATGCCATCCGCCGGAAGGACCATGAGCGAGGACGCGCCCCCGGAGAGAAGGCACAGCACAAAATCGCCCTCCGAGGCCCTTTTTGCAAGCTCCATTATGCGGCCCGCAGCAAGTATGCCCCTGCCGTCCGGGAGCGGGTGCGAGGCCTCGAAGAGCCTGACGCGGGAGAGGTTTTTGCCCCCGTATCCGTCCCCGGTCACACAGACGCCTTCCCTTATCATGTCTCCCAGGACGTCTTCCGCCGCCTTGGCCATGCCGTAAGCGGCCTTCCCTGCGGCGATTACGTAGATGTTTTTTATATCGGAAAGCGGATAGCGGACGCCGTTTATGACGAGCGCGGCGGGCACCGGTAGACCGGCTTCAGGCGGCAGACCGGCATCGCGCGTGGCAGCTTCAGGCCGGCCGGACGGACCGGCCCCGGCTTCTATGGTAAGGGTTTCTTTTACGCAGGAATAGGAGTCTGCCGCGGAGACTGCGGCTCTATATATCTGAATGAGGAGCTCTCTTGTCTCCCGGTCCATCAGTCCCGCGAGGCCGGTTTCCCGGTTTTTGCCCTCATCTCGCGGACGGAGTTTATGCGACCAAGAACGGCCTCCCTGGCCGTGCCGCCGATGTGCTTTCTTGCGGAGACGGAGTTTTCAACCTTCAGGGCAGATAACGTGCTCTCGTCGGCTCCGGGATAAAGCTCTCTCAGCTCGGGAAGGGTAACCTCGTCCATCCCGCGCCCGGACTGCGCAAGCCTCCTGACAAGCCTTCCGACAATCTCATGCGCGCTCCGAAACGGCACGCCGCGCACGGCCAGCCAGTCCGCGAGGTCGGTCGCCGTGGAATAGCTCTCGCCCGCGGCGGCGGCCATTCTTTCTCTCACCGGCTCCATGCCCGCCACTATGTCCGTCATCGCCCTTAAGGCACCCCGGACGGTGTCGGAGGCGTCGAAGACCGGCTCCTTGTCCTCCTGCATGTCTTTATTATACGCAAGGGGCAGGCCCTTCATAACGGTGAGTAGCGCCATTAAATCTCCATATACCCTGCCGGTCTTTCCGCGCACCAGTTCCGGGACGTCCGGGTTCTTCTTCTGGGGCATTATGGACGAGCCGGTGCAGTAGCGGTCGGGAAGGCTTATGAAGCCGAACTCGCCGGTTGACCAGAGCACCATCTCCTCTGCGAGGCGGGAGAGGTGCATCATAAGTATCGAGCAGGCGGAAAGGTATTCGAGGTTGAAGTCCCGGTCGGAGACGGAGTCCATGCTGTTATGGGTCGGCTCCCGGAAGCGGAGCATCAGCGAGACGAAGGAGCGGTCGATGGGATAGCCCGTCCCGGCCAAAGCCCCGGAGCCGAGCGGCATGAAGTCCCCTCTTTTAAGCGCGTCGGAGAACCTGCCCGAATCCCTCTCCAGCATCTCGTAGTAGGCCATGAGGTGGTGCGGAAACAGCACCGGCTGGGCGCGCTGGAGGTGGGTGTATCCCGGCATGATTATATCTATATGGCGTTCCGCCTTTTCGAGTATAGCCTCCTGGAGGCCGTCTATCAGATTCACGCATGCGGCGCACTCGTCCTTCAGGTAAAGCTTCACGTCGAGCGCGACCTGGTCGTTTCTGCTCCTGGCGGTGTGGAGCTTCCTTCCGGCGTCGCCCGTTTTCTCGACTAAGCGGGCCTCGATGTTCATGTGGACGTCCTCAAGCTCCGTCTTCCATTTGAACTCGCCTCGCTCGATCTCGTCCATGACCTCTTCCAGGCCGTGAACGATTTTGTCCGCCTCTTCGGGCGATATTATGCCCTGCCTGCCAAGCATCCTGGCGTGGGCGAGGCTGCCGGCGATGTCGTAGCGCCACAGCCGCCTGTCGAACGGAACCGACGCGGTGAACTCCTCCACGAAGCTGTCCGTCGGGCCTTCAAACCTCCCGCCCCAGGGTTTATCGGCCATTTACAGCTTGCCTCCCCGCCGCTCGCAGGACTCGCCCAGTAACGCCCGGATACGCAGTCTCAGCGCGTTTATCTTGATGAACCCTTCCGCGTCGCCCTGGTTGTATACCGCCTCTTTGCCGAACGTGGCGAATTCCGGGTGATAGAGCGAGCATGATGATTTCCTGCCGACGACCTCGCAGTTTCCCTTGTAGAGCTTGAGCCTCGCCGTCCCGGCGACGTTCTTCTGCGTGTCGTCGATAAGCTTCTGCATAAGCTCGCGCTCCGGGGAATACCAGAAGCCGTAGTATACCAGCTCGGCATACTTCGGCACGAGCGAGTCCCTTAAGTGCATGACCTCCCTGTCGAGCGTAATGCTCTCGACCGCGCGGTGGGCGGCATGGAGGAGCGTGCCTCCGGGGGTCTCGTATACCCCGCGGGACTTCATACCCACGAACCTGTTCTCGACCAAGTCGACGCGCCCGACGCCGTTCTCCCCGGCGAGCCTGTTCGCCTCCGCAAGGAGTTTTCCGGGGCTCATCTTTACGCCGTTTATGGCCGCCGGGTCGCCGTTTTCGTAATCCACCTCCACGTATACGGGCCTGTCCGGGGCGTCTTCCACGGGCACGGCCATCGTATACATGTCGCGCGTGGATTCCATCCACGGGTCTTCGAGTATGCCGCCCTCGTAGCTGATGTGCAGGAGGTTCCTGTCCGTGGAGAAGGGCTTCGCCTTTGTGGCCGTAACGGGTATGCCGTGCCTGTCGGCGTAGTCTATCAGGTCCTCGCGGGATTTGAGATCCCATTCCCGCCAGGGCGCGATGACCTTCACGTCGGGCTTTAGCGCGTAATATGTAAGCTCGAAGCGCACCTGGTCGTTCCCCTTGCCAGTCGCCCCGTGTGAGACCGCGTCCGCGCCCTCGGCAAGGGCGATCTCTATCTGGCGCCTTGCGATGAGCGGCCTGGCGATAGATGTGCCGAGCAGGTATCTGCCCTCGTAGAGCGCGTTCGCCCGGAGCATCGGGAAGACGAAGTCCTGCGCGAACTCCTCTTTCAAGTCTTCGATATATATCTTCGATGCGCCTGTTTTTATCGCCTTTTCGTTAAGCGGAGAGAGCTCTTCTCCCTGGCCCAGGTCTGCCGAGAAGGCTATGACCTCGCACCGGTAGTTCTCGATAAGCCATTTTATGATGACGGATGTATCCAGCCCCCCGGAATACGCGAGGACAACCTTCCTGACGCCTTTATCCACCTGATGCTCTCCTTACCTTACCCATCCCGGAGGCGCGCCGGCTTTCCTGGCCCTGTCCGGGATGACGTTGTTTATCATGTTCTGGGCATCGTCCATTTCATGCTGCGCGTCGTCCATCCTGACCCTCGCCGAGCCCCGGAGGTCCTGGTACTGCGTCACCTGAAAATTGGATACGGACCCGCCCGCGCTTACGCCCTGGAGCAGGCCGTTGTACCGGTTCCAGTCGTCGCTGGCCTCCTTGTATTTCTGCGCCGCCTTCTGGTATTTTCCCTTCCATTTATCAAGGAAGGTCTTCCACCATAACCGGTCGTGGCCGTTGTTGTCCGTCATGCCGGTGTAAGCCGGCGGGCTGGCGGGGGCGGGCGCGAACTGCTCCCGCTTTTTTGCTCCGGTCCCTCCCCTGGGCCTGGCGAAGGACTTCTGCACCGTTACGCCCTGCTCGTCCGCGTTCACCTGCTGAATGTCCTTTATCTCGCTCTTGCTTATCACTATCGCGCCGGAAGGGAGTATTATCCGGATTGAGTTTTTCAGGACGTCATAGTTGTCCGTAGTAATCTTCCCGCCGCTTTTCAGCCTGATTATGTACTTCTCCTTCTTACCCGTTTTGGCCGACTGCTCAAGCGTGGAAGTCGTATCCTTCGCCCTTCCGAGTATCTTGTCCACAAGGCCGGATATCTTTCCCTGTTCGCAATATGCGGCGTTGGGGGCCAAAATTGCAATAAGTCCTAAAGCAACCAGCAATTTTTTCATAGAGGGACCTCTTTTAGCTGTTTGGCAGTCCGGGAACCCTTATCTTCATTATATAATATATTCAAGGCGGATTTGCATAAATATCAGCCTGTTATCAGCAGTTCCAGAAGCGCCTTCTGCGCGTGCAGACGGTTCTCCGCCTGGTCGAAAACGGCGGAATTCCTGCCCTCCATGACCTCGTCGGTTATTTCTTCGCCCCTGTGGGCAGGCAGGCAGTGCAGGACGACGGCATCCGGCTTCGCCTTGCCGAGCAAACCGGAATTTATCTGGAATCCCCTGAAATGCTTCTCCCTTGCCGCCTTCTCCGACTCCTGGCCCATCGACGCCCAGACATCCGTATAAAGCACGTCCGCCCCGTCGGCGGCAGCCTTCGGCTCCCGCACCAGGTTTACTTCCCCCTTTCTCGCACCCCCTGTCCCTTTTTTCGCGCCTCTTTGCCCCCCTGCGCCCTTTGCCCATGCGAGGACGCCGGGGTCGGGGTCGTAACCCTCCGGGCAGGCAAGAGAGATGTCGATACCGGCCTTGACGCAGCCCTCGATGAGGGAGTTCGCCATGTTGTTGCCGTCGCCTACGTAGGCGAGCTTAAGGCCCTCAAGCCTTCCGAACCTCTCTTTTATGGTCAAAAGGTCGGCCATGACCTGGCAGGGGTGGTGCTTGTCCGTCAGGCCGTTTATAACGGGCACCGACGCATGCTTCGCCATTTCCTCGACAGACTCCTGGGAATACGTCCGCACCATTATCGCATCGACATACCTTGAGAGCACCCTTGCCGTGTCCCTTATCTCCTCGCCCCGGCCTATCTGGGTATCGGAGGGGGAGAGGAATATCGCATGTCCGCCGAGCTGGGACATTCCGGCCTCGAAAGACACCCGCGTGCGCGTCGAGGACTTCTCGAATATCATGGCAAGCGTCCGGCCCTTGAGCGTCCACCGCTCCTCTTTCCTTGCGTGCGCGGCCTTCAAAAGCTCCGCCCGCTCCAGCACCTTGAAGAAGTCCTCGTCCGGGAACGTTGCCAGGGTAAGGAGGTCTTTAGTCATGGTGCAGCCTGCCTTCGAATATCCTGTCCAATGTCTCCACCAGCGCGTCAATCTCCTCTTCCGTAACGATAAGGGGCGGCACGAATCTCAGCACGCTGCCCATTGTGGAATTTATCACGAAACCCTCGGCGAGCGCCTGCCGCACGACAGGCGCGGCGTCGAAATCGAGCTCCATGCCGATTAAAAGCCCCCTGCCCCTGACATCCCTTATGAAATGATATTTTTCTTTAAGCTTTAAAAGCTCCTTTGCGAAATACTCCCCCATCCTCGCGCAGGAGCCGATGAGCCAGCCGTCCTCGAGTATGGCCTCAAGCGAGGCCAGGCCCGCCGCGCAGGCGAGCGGATTGCCCCCGAACGTCGAGGCGTGGTCGCCCGGAGAGAACGCCTCCGCCGCCTTATCCGTGGCAAGGCAGGCCCCGATTGCCGCCCCGCCGCCCAGGGCCTTGGCAAGCGTCATTATGTCCGGCTTTATGCCGAAGTGTTCGTAGGCGAAGAGCTTCCCGGTGCGTCCCATGCCGGTCTGCACCTCGTCGAGGATGAGAAGAAGCCCCTTTTCGTCGCACAGCGCCCTGAGCTCCCCGAAATAATCGTCCGGCGGGACGTTGACCCCGCCCTCCGCCTGTATAGGCTCCATCATAACGGCGCAGGTCTTGTCCGTTACGGCGTCCCTGACCGCCCCCGCGTCCCCGAACGGGACGTATTTGAAGCCCGGCAATAGCGGCGTGAACGCCGTCTGGAACTTCTCCTGGCCGGTGGCGGTTATCGTGGCCATCGTCCTGCCGTGGAACGACTTGAGCGCGGTGATAATCTCGTATCTCTGACCGCCCATGTTCTCTTTTGCATACTTCCGGGCAAGTTTTATGGCCGCCTCGTTCGCCTCCGCGCCGGAGTTGCAGAAAAACACCCTGTCCGCGAACGAGTTCTGGCACAGGGCCTTGGCAAGCTTTATCTGCGGCTCGATGTGGAAATAATTCGAGACGTGTATAAGCTTCTGGGCCTGCTTCTGAAGCGCAATCACGACCTTCGGGTGGCAGTGCCCCAGGTTGTTCACGGCTATGCCGGAGAGAAAGTCGAGATACTCCCTGCCGTCGGAGTCCCAGAGTTTCATGCCCCTGCCCCGGACGAACACGACAGGGAACCGCCCGTAGGTATTAAATAGATATTTTTTAGATTCTTCTATCAGTTTATCAGTTGACATTGTAGTTAATTCTTTTTAATTTCCGAATATCATCTATTGGTAAAAACTAATTGATAACACAAGGGGTTATAAAAATCAACGGGAAAGTGCCACATGTTAAGTTATCGGTTAATTTTTTGATTGAAGAGGCAAATAAAATAATATATATTAGCGAAACTATTCTATATTTCCCCGCGCCTTGAATCGAAAAGGAGGCAGCCATGGAACAGACAGGGCTTAGTATCTCCTCAATTCCGCAAACAGCCGTAAAATTTATCTCTTCGCCTTCCTCTTTTTACCGCGAGATGCCGAAAAAAGGGGGATATTTACAGCCGCTCGCCTTTGTTGTGGCCATGGGCGTGGCAGGCGGGATTATTCATGCGGCCCTTAGCCTTATACTTCTGACGATTATGCCCGGTGCCAGGATGGGCGCAATGGCCGGGATGGCGGCAGGCATGGAGATTGTAACTATTATCCTCTTCCCCATAATGATGGCAATAGGCAGCTTTATCGGCGCGGCCATCCTCTTTGTAATATGGAAGCTTATGGGTTCGGAGGAGGATTACGAGACCGCTTACCGGTGCGGGGCGTACGGAACGGCGCTCACGCCCATATACGTCCTCATCAACCTGATTCCCATTGCGGGACCTCTTGTCTCCATAGTGATTTCACTTTACATTCTCATAACCGCCAGCGTCGAGGTGCACAAACTCCCCGCCCGCAAGTCCTGGATAGTATTCGGGACCATAGACGCCGTCATCATAGCCTTGTCCATACTCCTATTCGGTTCCGCCTATTTTATGGCTAAAAGATTCGCTCCCCGGACTGCAGGCGGACCGGCTTTTACCGTCCCCGCCGCGACCGCCGCGCGTGGCCGGGCGCTGCAGCAGATGGATGCAACAATAAAAGCGATGGAAGACAAGATGAAGACCATGCCCCCGGCCCAGCAGGCTCAAATGCAGCGAATAATAGACCAGATGAAGCAGGCCCGGGAAAAAGCGGCCAGCAATAATGCACAGCCTGCCGCCCCTGTCGCAAGTCAACCGGCTTCCACGGCAGTCACCCCCATATCCGCCGCCGCCAAACCTGCTCCTGCCTCGCCGGTGGCGCAAAACCCCGCAGCAGCCGCCACATCTCACGCCAGCCGACAACCGGCTGCCGCTGGCGCGGTACAGCCCGCCTCCGGCACCCAAAACCCGGCGGTGCAACAGATGGACGCCACGATAAAAGCGATGGAAGACAGGCTGAACAGTCTGCCTCCGGAACAGCAGGTGCAGATGCGGCGCATGATAGACCAGATGA
>JAJYGS010000132.1:0-4117 GCA_021785055.1 Nitrospirota bacterium
GAGAGCCTGGAGAGGACGGTATCCGAGCGGACGCGGGAACTGACCGTCGAGCACGGGAAGCTCTCCGCGATATTCAAGAACATCCCCGACGGCGTCATCTTCGTCTCCATGGCGGGCGAGATAATCGAGGTAAACCCCATGATGAGCATAATCTGGGGCGTACCGGCGGAAGAACTTAAAGGAAAGACGGTAGCGGATCTGCCCGAAGGCCCGATCAAGGAGTCCCTGATATTCCGGTGCGACGGCTCCAGGGGCGGAAAGAGATGCTGGGAGGCGTTCAACTGCATCCACAAGAACTGCCCGGCCTATATGTCGGACGACATGCGCTGCTGGCTCATATCCGGGACATACTGCCATGCCGAAGTCCAGGTAAGCGTGAAGCGCAAGCTTGAGGACATCTGCAGCAACTGCGAGGTATACAAGGACATCGTAGAAAGATACGGCCAGATGACCGAGGCGGAGATAAACGGCAGGCAGTTCAAGATAAGCAGCTCGCTTGTCCTGGACGAAAATAACAAGGTAATGGGCGAGATAAAGACATTTTACGACGTTACGGAGCAGAAGCTCCTTGAAAAAAGAAAGGCGGACTTCATCTCGCTCCTCACGCACGACCTGAAAAGCCCGCTCACCAGCATACTGGGCTATTCCGACCTCTTAATCCAGACCGCCTTTGCAAAGCTGGACGCCGACGAAAAAGACTATATAGGCGCCATAAAAACAAACGGCGCAAGGCTCCTGGAGATGGTGGAAGAGTACTTGGACCTTACGAAAATCGAGGCCGGGATGCTTACCCTGCAACTGCAGGAGGCGGACATTGCGGCGCTCCTTGCGGATTCCGTCTCGTCTATCGACGTCCAGGCAATGGGGAAAAATATAAAAATCGATTTATACGCCCCGGAGGGACTGCCAAAAATTTACGTGGACAAAGAAAAGATGCTCCGTGTTATTACGAATCTGTTGTCCAACGCAGTCAAATATACCCCGAAGGACGGCAGAATAGCCATACGCGCGGAGGAGGCGCCGGGCAGAAGCCCGGGAATAGACCGCCCGAAAACCGGTTTCCCGGCGTCCATGGAGATTACAGTCGAGGACAACGGATACGGTATCTCGACCAAGGACCTGCCGCACGTGTTCGACCGCTACTGGCGCTCGAAGTCTGCCTCCGGCATACGCGGCACGGGTCTTGGGCTTGCTGTCGTCAAGTCTCTCGTGGACGCCCACGGGGGCGAGGTAATCGTAACGAGCGAGCCGGGCAAGGGCAGCAGGTTTACGGTGCGGATACCCCTGAAAACCGCTCCCGTGGCGTGACATATTCCATATCCCGGAGGTTTCCTTCTTGATTATCGACACGCACGCGCATCTCGACATGGAGCAGTTCAGGGGCGACTTGCAGGACGTCCTCGCCCGCGCGCGGGACGCCGGAGTAAGATACATCATAACAATAGGCTCGGACATCGAGTCCAGCCGGGCCGCGAGGGACCTGGCCGCCGCGCACGAAGAGATATTCTTCTCTCCCGGATTCCACCCGCACGACGTAAAGTCCGCGACCGAAGCCGACTACGCGGAAATCGTAGAGCTTTTGAAAGACCCGAAGGCCGTGGCGGTGGGCGAAATCGGCCTCGACTACCACTACGACCACTCCCCCAGGGAGGCGCAGAGGGAGCATTTTAAAAGGCAGCTTGAGCTTGCAAGAGAGATGAACAAGCCGATAATCGTCCACTCCCGCGAGGCCGAAGCCGATACGATGGACATTATCGCCTCCGCCGGGCTTCCAGAAGCGGGCGGAACGCTCCACTGCTTCTCCGGCGGGCCGGAAATGGCGCTCAAGGCGCTCGGCATGGGCATGTATCTGTCCGTCGGCGGGACGCTCACGTTCAATAACTCAGGCGCGCTCCGGGACGTCATAAAGACCGTGCCGATCGAAAGACTGCTCCTTGAGACGGACTGCCCATACCTGGCCCCGAAACCGCTCAGAGGAAAGCGAAACGAGCCGTCGTTCCTTGCGTATGTCGTAGAGGCGCTCGCAGAGCTGAAGGGCCTCTCGCCTGAGGACGTTATGCGCATAACCAGCCTCAATGCATCGCTGCTTTTCGGAATGTGCGGGCCGCCGTCCGACGGCGAAATCGTGTATCCAATCCGGGACTCGCTCTACTTGAACATCACGAACCGGTGCACGAACGCCTGCGTGTTCTGCGTAAGGAACTCCACTGACTTTGTGAAAGGCCATAATCTCCGGATTAAAAACGAACCGACAGCCCATGAGATAATATCCGCGATGGAACGGGCGGACTTTACGCGGTACAGGGAGGTCGTTTTCTGCGGGTATGGAGAGCCGTTTTTGCGGCTGGACGTGATAAAAGAGGTGGCCAGGGAGATAAAAAATCGCGGCGTTAAGGTGCGCATAAACACGAACGGCCACGCCCTGCTCATAAACGGCGAAAGGTTCCTGCCGGAGCTTAAGGGACTTATCGACGCCGTCAGCGTAAGCCTGAATTTCCCGACGGAAGCGGAATATAAAAAATATTGCAGGCCGCAAAGGAAAGGCGCGTACAATTCCCTGAAAGAGTTCGTAAAGCGGGCTACGGAATATATCCCGGAGGTAACCGTTACTGCCCTGGCCATGCCGGGGGTGGATATTGAGGAATGCCGGAGAATCGCCGAGGACGAGCTTGGGGCAAGCTTAAGGGTCCGGAACTACGACGAGGTTGGATAAAAATATGAGACGGACTTACCTTTTTATGATATAATTACCGCAGTTTCGAGAGTAGGGGCGCGATTTATCGCGTCCGCGGACGCAAGTGAACCTGCCCCTGCAAGCGCAACTGCCTGATTTACGTAGTTTTCAGCCGGAGATGCGAGTCATGAAGGACAAGGACTCCATAGATGACCTGAAGAGGGCCAACAGGGACCTCCTGGCGCTATACGACATCAACCGCCTGCTCCAGACGCAGCTTCCCACCGAAGAAAAACTCTATATAATACTTACATCCCTAACTGCCGACGACGCATTCGGCTACTCCCGTGCTTACCTCCTGCTTGTAAACGACCAGCAGAACGCTCTCGAAGGCTGGCTGGGCGTCGGGGCGCTCCGGGGGGACGAAGCCAGAGAGATATGGGAGGGCGTAACGGCAATCGAGGAGGAGGATACAGACCCTGGACGCAGGAATATCGCCGAACTCCTCGAACGCGCGCCGTTTGACATAAAAGTCCGTTCTTTCGTAGTTCCTATACTAAAGGGGCAGGGGCACCCGGTCCAGACGGTCATAAACCGTCGTCCAAAGCTTATAAAGGACATCAAAAGCGGAAAAGAGCCCCTGCACCCGGATTTTGAAAAGCTGCTGTCTTCCAGCGAAGCCGCCATCATCCCCATG
Source organism: Nitrospirota bacterium (assembly GCA_021785055.1). Lineage (GTDB taxonomy): Bacteria > Nitrospirota > JACRHJ01 > JACRHJ01 > JACRHJ01 > JAKAHE01. The sequence continues at coordinate 3,372 of JAJYGS010000132.1, forward strand.
CTCTCAAAAAAACGCGTCATGGGCGTGATAGCCGTCGAATCTCCCGGCGGGAGCCGTTCCATAGACGAAAAACGCCTCCGGACCCTGACGATATTCGGGAACCTGGCGGCGATAGCCCTTGAGAACTCGAAGCTCTATCACGACCTGGAGGAAAAGGTCTCTACACTGGAAAAGGTCAACCGTGACCTCCAGGAGGCCCAGGCGAAGATCATGCAGCTCGACCGCCTTGCCTCCATGGGCGCGATAGCCGCCGGCGTCGCACACGAGATAAAGAACCCCCTGAACTCTCTTTTCATAAACCTGCACCTCCTCAAGGATGAACTGAAACGTCCGGAGGCCCTGAAGCTGATGGAGGTTGTGGAAAACGAGACGGAACGCTTAAGCGATACGGTTATCGAGTTCCTGAACTACTCCAAGCTCCCGAAACCTTCCCTCGCCCCCGCGCACCCGCACCGTGTGCTCGACTCCGTCCTCGAGATGGTGGAGTTCCAGGGTATAAGCATGGGGGTCAGCATAGCGAGAGAATACGACCAGAAGTTAAGCGAGGTGCTCATAGACGAGAAACGGATGAAGCAGGCTTTTTTGAATATCATAATAAACGCCCTCCAGGCGATGCCGGAAGGAGGCGTCCTTACCGTAAAGACCGGGATAAGAAACGAAACGGAAAAACCCCACTGCTTCTATATACAGTTCAAGGACACCGGCCAGGGCATATCAAGGGACTGCATGGACAGGCTCTTCAGATC
>JAJYGS010000132.1:4127-8839 GCA_021785055.1 Nitrospirota bacterium
TTTTTTACGACGAAGGAGGAGGGGACCGGCATGGGCCTGCCCATAGTGGACTCCATCCTGCGCTCCCACGGCGGGCGGGTAAACATAGAAAGCGCCCCCGGAAAAGGCACCACCGTGACGCTCCGGATACCCCTGACGGGCACGTCGATTGGCGCATAATCTTTTTTAAATTCCACTATTGACCCGCCGGTTGGCTCCTGTTAATATTAAAAAATGACTCATAGCGTCCTCACTATGATAATGGCCGGGGGAAAGGGGGAAAGACTCTATCCCCTTACGCTGCACCGCGCAAAGCCCGCCGTCCCGTTCGGCGGCCAGTACCGCATCATAGACTTCACGCTCAGCAACTGCATAAACTCCAAGCTCCGGAAGATAATTGTCCTGACGCAATATAAATCCCACTCCCTGGAGCGGCATATAAACCTCGGCTGGAATTTCCTGAACCCGGAGATGGACGAGTATATAATGACGCTTCCGCCCCAGCAGAGGATAGACGAGCACTGGTACCAGGGGACTGCGGACGCGATATACCAGAATATATACACCATAGAAAAAGAGCGCCCGACGGAGCTTATCGTTCTTTCCGGCGACCACGTCTACAAGATGGACTACACAAAGATGCTCGCCTACCACAGGCGCAAAAAAGCCGAGGCCACGGTAAGCGCGATAGAGGTGCGGGCGGAAGAGGCGTCAGATTTCGGGATAATAGAGGTTGACAAGGAAAACAACATTATCGGCTTCGAGGAGAAGCCGAAGTCCAACCCGAAGACCATACCCGGCAAAAAAGACAAGTGCTTCGCCTCGATGGGTATATACATATTCAATACCGAGAGCATCATCCAGATGCTTAGGGAAGACGCAGAGAAGGCGACATCTCACGACTTCGGCAAGGACATCATCCCAACGATGTTCAAACGCTGCCGCGTCCTGACGTATAATTTCATAGACGAGAACAAAAAGCGCTCGAAATACTGGCGGGATGTCGGGACCATAGACGCATACTGGGAAGCAAACATGGACTTAAGGTCAACCCTGCCGTTCTTCAACCTCTACGACCAGCGCTGGCCTCTCAGGACTTACGAGAGGCAGTATCCGCCGGCGAAGTTCGTATTCGCGCAGGAACGCAAGGGCGGCAGGCTTGGGCTGGCGCTCGACTCCGTCGTGTCATCCGGCTGCATCATCTCCGGCGGCAGGATTCAGGATTCCGTCCTCTCGCACGCCGTCAGGGTAAACAGCTACGCCGAAGTGCGCGAGTCCATAATCATGGAGCGGGTGGAGATAGGACGGCACTGCAAGATAAAGAAAGCCATCATAGACAAGGACGTGAAGCTCCCGGCGGGGACGACCATCGGCTACGACCCGATGGATGACAGGCGGCGATTCACCGTGTCCCCCGGAGGCGTGGTGGTCGTGGCCAAGGGGCAGAAGATAGAGTAAAGGAGCGCCATGCAATACCGAACCGGCAGCATTAATCGCGTCTTCATCCTCAAATACGAAGACGGGGACAGTCTTATAGACGGCATTATAAAGGTGGCGCGGGAGGAAAAGGTATCGGCGGGTTTCTTTTTCCTCCTGGGCGGTATGCGAGCGGCCTCGATGGTCTGCGGGCCAAAAGAGCCTGTGCTTCCGCCGGAGCCTGTATGGCAGAGTTTTACTGACGGGCGAGAGATAGCCGGAATCGGCTCCGTTTTCCTCAAAGACGGCGAGCCCGCCGTACACCTGCACGGCGCAGCGGGAAAGGGCGATACCACACTGACCGGCTGCATCCGGAAGGACGACAAGGTCTTTCTTGTCGTGGAGGCCATGCTTGTCGAGGTAACGGGCGTAAGGGCCGAGAAGAAAGTCAGCGAGCGGACGGGCATCGCAATGCTCGAATTCGACTGAAGCATGAAAATATGAAGAAGAGTTTTCCGGTTCTGCTTGTCCTTGCCTGCCTGTCGTTTATTATTTACGCACGGACGCTGAATTATCCTTTCGTCTTCGACGACCATCACGTAATTACGCAAAATCCCCTTATCCGGAACCTTGCGGACGCGCCGCGCCTGTTTGTCTCGTCGCGCATGGAGCCGGGTGGAAAAACGTCAAGCTCCTATCGCCCGTTCCTCTACGCGACCTATGCACTGAACTACGCCATCTCCGGAGTTAATCCCTGGTCGTACAGGCTATTAGACATCCTCTCTCATGCGCTCTGCTCCTTCCTGGTATACCTTATTTCCATGATCATCATAAAAGAGCGGGGAGACGCGCACGCCTGGCCCGCCGCCGCCGTGGCGGTACTGTTCTGCGTGCATCCCGCGCAGACGGAATCCGTAATATACGTATCCGCGAGGAGCGCACAGCTCGTATGCACGCTCTTTCTGGCGTCGGTATATTTCTACCTCAAGGCCCGCACCCGGTCAGTAAGCGTTTTGCAGGGACGCGGCCTTATCACCGTTTCGCTCCTTGCGCTCGCGCTGGCGCTCCTTACCAAGGAGACCGCGGCGGCCCTTCTGCCGTTCTTTTTCGTCCTCGAATATTATTTCAGGGAAAAAACCGCCCGCTTCTCCTGGCCATTCCTTGCCGCCGTAACGGCGATAACCGGCGTATATACCGCCTGCCGGCTTTACCTGGTATTCGGGAGCGGCACGGGGATTAAAATGGATTACATGGACCACTGGGCCGGATGGATAAGCCGTTTCCCAAGCTACATACGGCTTCTCGTCGTTCCTTTCAGCCAGAGCATAGAGCATCCGGAAGCCGACAAAATAATAAACATTAATTTATTCATCGGTATGGCCATCATCGCCCTTTCGATTTTCCTGATTCTCCGGCAGTTCCGGCGAAAGAATTACCTGATAGCCGGTCTCCTGCTCCTGGCCGCCCTCTCGTTCCTCCCGGAGTTTTTATTTCCTCAGATATGGGACCTGGTGGTGGACTACCGCCTCTATCTGCCGCTTGCGGCGTTCTGCATCGCGGGCGCGGCGGCGCTTGCGCGAATGTCCGCCCCGCGCGCCGTTATGACCGCAAAATATGGAATCGCCGCGGCTTCCGCGATATTCCTTGCCCTCTCTTTTTTCAGGGCGGGGGCCTGGGCCTCGGAAAAGAGACTGTGGGGAGACGCGGAGGCGAAATATCCGACGCTCGTCAGGCCGCATAACGAGCTTGGGATATATTATCTTAAACAAGGTCGGTTCGACAAGGCGCGGAGCGAGTTCGAGACCGTGCTCTCCCTCGATCCTTCCTTCGTAAAAGCCTACGACAACCTGGGCGCAGATTATATACGGATGGGGAAATTTTCAAAGGCGCGGGACGTGCTTTTAAAGGGCCTGACGCTTGGCAATCTGTACTCCATGCGGTTCAACCTTGAGACGGTCTACATAAAAGATGGGGACGGCAATGCGGCCATGCAAAATTACGAAGCAACACGGGACGGTTTTCCGAATTATGCGGTGTTGCGCGACTTTACGGATACGGCTCTGAGGTTTGGCAGACCTGATTTGGCAAAGGCCTTTGCCCGGGACGCCCTGAGACAAAAAAATCCCTGACGGCATCCTCGAATCCAGCTGCCGTTTCTACGTGATTTATCCTGCGCCGAAATTCGGCCCCGCCGTTCATACCGTGCGAATACCATGCAGCGTGCTTACGCATCAGCTTAACGGCAGTTATCTCGCGCATACGCGCAAGCTGCATCGAGAGGTGCCTTGTCAGCATCGCTCCTCGTTCCTCAAGCGCCGACGCCTCCGGGATGCTCCTATTATATAAATATGAATTTATCTCTCTGAATATCCACGGATTACCGAGCGCTCCCCTGCCGACCATTACGAAATCGCACCCCGTCTCTTGCAGCATCCGGGCGGCGTCATGGGCCGAACAGACATCTCCGTTCCCGATGACGGGTATCGAGACGGCCTGTTTCACCCTCGCTATTTCAGCCCAGTCAGCATTCCCCGAAAAACCCTGTTTTGCCGTCCTTGCGTGTACGGCGACAGCCGCCGCGCCTGAGGCCTCTGCTGCCTTCGCAAGCTCCACGGCCACGTCCGGCCTGTCCCAGCCCGTGCGCATCTTCACGCTCACCGGGACACTCGATGCCATCACCACTGCCTTTATAATTTCCTCGGCATAAGAGATGTCTTTGAGAAGCGCCGCTCCGGAGCCGCCCTTCACAACCTTCTTCACCGGGCAGCCCATGTTAATGTCTATGATGTCCGCGCGTTCCGAGAGCCTTCTTGCGGCCTCGGCCATCGCCTCCGGCCTTCGTCCGAATATCTGGAATGCGACGGGCCGCTCCTCCGGGCAGGTCTCCACGAGGGACTCCGTCGCCTTCTGCCCGCGGGCAAGCCCTTCGGCGCTTATCATCTCCGTATACACCAGCGCCGCGCCCATCTCCCTGCATATCAGGCGAAAAGGCATGTCCGTTATACCCGCGAGCGGCGCGAGGACTGCGCGGCCTGTTATGTCAACGTTTCCGATTTTCATAAATGCAACTTTGACCAAACAGTCGGTCAGGCACAAAGGCCTGCGTTAATTACCGAACGTCGAGACGACCGAGATGGTATTTCCAGGCAAACCGAGCGGCCATGCGAGAAACCTGTCCGAGCGAAGCGAGTTTTTCCCGCATAGCGAAGGAGCCTTAGAAATACCCGAGCGAGTGTCGGTGAGGTAATTAATGCAGGCCTCTTATCAGCCCCCTGTCTTCATTTTCTCCATTGGCAGGTTGGCATGAGGCTTCAACT
>JAJYGS010000009.1 GCA_021785055.1 Nitrospirota bacterium
CCGGCCCACCATCTCGATTATGAACGACTGCCTTCCGGGCATGTCGAAGGTGTTCACCACGCCCAGGAACCCCGCGATTACGAGGACGTGCCAGAACCGGACAACCCCAAGGCTGACAAGCACGCCGAGGACGAGCGCGAGCAAAAGCGAGAGGCTCTGCGTAACGAGCAGAAGCCTTCTCTTGTCCGCCCTGTCGGCGATTACCCCGCCCACGAGCGAGAAGAATAGTATCGGGAGCGAACTCATCGCCTGGACGAGCGAGAGATAGAATGCTGAGTTCGTCAGCCTCAGCACAAGCCACCCCTGAGCCATCGACTGCATCCACGTGCCGCCAAGGGAGATGGCCTGGCCGGACAGGAAAAGACGGAAGTTCCGGTGCCTGAGCGCTGAGAAGGTTTTGAACTTCATCTTGCTTCTTAAAGGAACAGCGGGGGGCGTTTCGCAGGAATAACGCCCGCCCCGGAGGCCAGCGAGAAGAGGTTTTCTATGGCGCGGACGCCTTCCTCGCCGAAATCGTCCGAGAAGGAATTGACGTAAAGCCCGATATGGCCGTCTATCACGGAGTCCTCCATCTCCTGGGCGTGAGCTTTGATGTATCCCGTGCATTCCGCCCTGTTATTGCGCGCGTAAGCTATGCTGCGGCGGATTGCGTCCTCGACGGCCAGAATCGTCTCCCTCCCAAGCGATCTTTTCGCCAGTATGCAGCCGAGCGGGATTGGAGAGCCGGTCTCTTTCTCCCACCACTCGCCCAAATCAAGCAGCTTCTTCAGCCCGTAGTTCCGGTAGGTGAACCGGCCTTCGTGGATTATAAGCCCCGCGTCCGCCTCTCCGCTTGCGACCGCCGGCATTATTCTGTCGAACTGCATGACGGCTACGTCTTCGAAGCCCCGCCCGTAGAGCATCAGCAGGAGCTGCGCCGTCGTGTAGCGGCCAGGGATGGCGATTCTTCTGCCGCGAATGTCTTCGATGTCGGAATAGTCCCTGGAGACGACAAGAGGCCCGCAGCCCCTGCCGAGCGCGCCGCCTGAGCGCAGCAGGCAGTAATCGTCCAGGAGATATGCCGCCGCATGGAAAGATATTTTCGTCAAGTCGAGCATCTCTCCGGCTGCCGGGTTACCGGTCGAAGCCTGTCTGCCGGCTATTGCGCGCGCGTTCAGCGTCTCCACGTCCTCAAGTATCTCGCGCACGGTAAAGTCGGCGGGTATCCTGCCGTGGGTCAGGGCGTAGAATATGAAGGTGTCGTTGGGGCAGGGCGAATATCCGAGTGTCAACGTGTTCATATTTTCTCCATGAGTTCCTTGATGACGGCCGCGCAGTCGGCGCATGCCTTTGGAATATCCCACCGGGCGCGGTCACGGTCTCCCGCCATGTTGCTTATACCGCGCACCTCCGCGAAAGGAATCTCATACATAAGCGAGACGTGCGCCGCCGCGGCGCCCTCCATGTTCTCGCACATGGGATTCCACGTCCCTTCGATCCCTGCGGCGGACGTTTCCGTACCGCTGACGGCGGATACGGTGGCGAAAGGGCCGGAAAAAATTTTAAAGGGAAATTTCAATCCGGCGATTTTATAAGAGATGTCCTGGACGGGGAAGCGGTTATAGTATTTCGCGTCTTTCGCTTCCAAAAGCGGGATGCCGGTTTTCTCAAGGCCCAGAAAGCCTTCAGGAGAATGTATCCCGGTATCCGCGTATATCTCTTCCGCCGCGAAACATACGTCCCCGACTGCGATGCCTTTGCCCGCAAACGCGCCCGCGCATCCGCCCATGATAATAAAATCCGGCCTAGTGCGGAGCTCCAGATAAGCCGTGAGCGCCTGTGCGGTATTTACCTGCCCCATGCCTGAGACGACAACTTCGGCCTGCTTCCCGCCGGGGACGCCCCTGAACATCGGTTTACCCCCGATGTTTTCCCGCTCCCAGGACGCCCCTTCGAGGAACGGCCCGGCCTCCGGCTCCGTGGCAAAGAGTAGAAGTATCATTGCACACCTTTAAAACTTAAAGGATAGCACCTCAGGCGTTTCCAAGTCAAAAGAAAAAGACCCGGCCTTTGCGCCCCCTCAGTTTCGTTGACTTTACGGGCTTTTCATGCTGTAATTTCGGCTATGAAGGCATACATAGGACTCGGATCCAACCTTGGCAACCGCGAGGAGAACATACGAAAGGCCGTAGAGCTTCTGGAGAAGTCGCCGGGGATAAGGGTGGTGAAGCTCTCCCCTTTTTACGAGACGGAACCCGTGGGGGATATTCCGCAGGGAAAATTTATTAACGCGGCGGCGGAAATATATACGACCCTTTTCCCGCCTGGGCTTCTGGCCGTGTGCAGGAATATCGAGGACGCGCTTGGCCGGGTCCGGACGGTGAAGTGGGGGCCGAGGACGATAGACCTGGACATCCTGCTCTACGGCGAAGAAGTAATCCGGACATCGGAGTTGACCATCCCGCATCCCCTTATGCACGAGCGGGAGTTTGTGCTGAGGCCCCTGTCCGACATCGCCCCGGACGCATACCACCCCGTGCTTGGGAAGACGGCGCAGGAGTTACTTAAGGAGCTATGGAAGTTATAAAATCCATCTACGAAATGCAGGCATTCTCGCGCGGGATGAGAAGCGCCGGCGAGACGACAGGCTTCGTCCCGACGATGGGATACCTGCACGAAGGGCACATGTCGCTCGCGCGGGAGGCCAAAGCCGATAACGCGAAATCCGTCCTTTCGATATTCGTCAACCCCGCGCAGTTCGGGCCGTCGGAGGACTTCGCGGCGTATCCGCGGGATATGGCCGGAGACCTGGAGAAGTGCGAGAGGGCCTTTGTTGACGTCGTTTTTGTCCCGGATGCCCGCGAGATGTACCCGGACGGTTTTTCCACGCACGTCGATGTCGCCGGCGTAACGGATGTCATGGAGGGAATAAGGCGTCCCGGACATTTCCGGGGAGTGGCCACGGTCGTCCTGAAGCTCTTCAATATCGTCATGCCGAACCGGGCCTACTTCGGCCAGAAGGATTACCAGCAGACCGTCGTGATACGGCGTATGGCGCGGGACCTGAACCTTGACGCGGAGGTGGTTGTAATGCCGACGGTGCGCGAGCCGGACGGCCTTGCCATGAGCTCACGAAACGCCTATCTCTCGCCTCCTGAGCGCGCCGCCGCCCCGGTAATCTGCGGGGCGCTCCTGGAGGCGAAGAGGCTATACGACTCAGGCGAGAGAGACGCCGGGGTTCTCGCCCGCAGGGCGAGGGAGGTTATGGGAAAGGAGCCGATGGTTGAGCTTGAGTATGCGGAGGTATCGGACGCGGAGACGCTTGCCCCGCTTCGGGAGGTTACGGCAGGCGCGGTCCTGGCCGTCGCGGCGCGGATAGGGAAGACAAGGCTTATCGACAACATCCTCCTGTAAAAACCGTTGAAATCCGCCGGGCAAACGGCTATAATCAGCCACTTTATAAATGTGAATGCTAAAACCTGGATCACCGACTAAACCGTTCGGGAATAACGGAGCCTCGATGCATGGAAAAAATTACGCTTGACGCAAACATAAAGGAACTGCTCGACCTCCTTCAGGTAGCGCGCCTCGTTGTCTCTACCCTTAACATGGACCAGGTTCTGGAGGCCATACTCAAGAGCGCCATGAAGCTGACAAAGACGAGCGCGGGGAGCATCGCCCTTTATAACAAGAGCAAACAGGAACTGGAGATGCACGCCCACAAGGGCTTCTCGAAGGGCTTCATAGGGAACGCCAAATGGAAGGTGCGTCCTGGCGGACTTACGGACACGATACTGAATTCGGACAAGCCGGTTGTCATCACGGACGTGACGAAGAAGGAATTTTTTACGAATCCCGTCGCCATCGGCGAGGGCATCAAGTCCGTCATCTGCGTGCCGCTCGTATTCAAGGACGAAATAATCGGCATACTGTATGTAGACGACTTCACGCCGAGGCGCTTCGGCAAGAACGACCTTGAGCTCCTCTCCATCCTCTCCTCGTTCGCGGCCATGAGCATCGACCACGCGAGGCTCCATGCCCGCACAAGCAGGATGGCCGTGACGGACGGCCTGACGGGGCTTTTCAACCACCGCTACATGGAGCAGCAGCTTGGGCGGGAATTCTACCGCGCGGCAAGGTACAAGGAAACTTTCTCGGTGATGATGATCGACATCGACAACTTCAAGAAGATAAACGACTCCTACGGCCACACCTTCGGCGACAGGGTGCTGGAGAAGCTCGCGGAGATACTGAAATCTTCGATACGCGCATCCGACACGGCCGCGCGCTACGGCGGAGAAGAATTCGCCATAATCCTGCCGAAGGTGGAATCCGGCCAGGCGCTTATCCTCGCGAACAGGATAAGAAAATACATAAAGGAGAAGTCCGCCCCTTTGATGAAAGGCAAGGGCAGCCTGACAGTCAGCATCGGCATATCGAACTACCCCAAGGATTCGCAGAAGAAAATGGAACTTATGAAGCAGGCGGACAAGGCGCTTTACGAGGCCAAGAAGCGCGGCAAGGACCAGGCCGTGGAGTACAGGGAGCTTTAAAATTGCACGACCTTTTAAAGATTCTCCTCGTATTCGGGCTTATAATCGCCCTCCTGAAGTTCAAGTGGCACCTCGGCGGCGTCATGCTCCTGGGGGCAGCTGTCCTCGGCCTCCTGATGCGCATGTCTCCCGCAGGCATTCTCGTATCCGCCTGGCACGCAAGCATAGATCTGGACGCAGACTCCCTCATCGCCGCCTTCGCGCTGATCATGGTGCTGGAGAACCAGCTCAGGACGACCGAGACGCTGAAAAAAATGGTGGACTCGCTGAGGCGTCTATCCGGAGACCAGCGCATAGTCATGGCGCTCATGCCCGCGATAGTCGGCATACTCCCCTCCGCAGGCGGGGCGTATTTCTCCGCGCCGATGGTGCAGTCCACCTCCGAGGGCGAGAATATCTCCCCAAGACGGAAGAGCTTCATAAACTACTGGTTCCGGCACATCTGGGAGTACATATCCCCGCTTTATCCAGGCTTCCTCCTTCTCGTCCACATGTCGGGCGCGCGGATGGAATCCATCTTCCTGCACCAGATATTCTTAACGCTCACGGTTCTTTTGACGGGGGCGTTCTTCGCGTTCCGGGGAGTAGGCAGGGGCAAACATTATACGCCAGGGCACGGCGGCGGGAAAGCGGTTCCCGGCATAACAAAATCCCAGGACATACGGACGCTCGCGGTTACCTTCTCGCCGATACTCGTTGTGATGGTCCTCGTGATGGTATTCAAGGTCGATATAGCAATCGCCCTCGGAGCAGTGGTCGCCGGCCTGTTCGTTTACTTCAGATACGGCCTGAAAAGGATTTACCGGACGCTCAGGGAGAGCATCACATGGAAGAGCCTGCTTCTGGTATGGGGCGTCGTGGTGTTCAGCGCCGTGATGCGGGACTCAGGCGCGGTCAGGACTCTGCCGGGGTTTTTCAAGGCGGAAGGAATCCCCGTGCTGGCGATAATCTTTTTCCTGCCGTTCCTCGTCGGAATGATAACCGGGATTACCCTCGCCTATGTCGGCATCACCTTCCCTATGGTAGTCCCGCTGATCGGCGGGACGCATGTTGACCTTGGGATGCTCGCGTTCGCATACGCCGCCGGTTTCGCGGGCATAATGTTCTCGCCGGTGCATCTGTGCCTTGTGCTCACCAAGGATTACTTCAAGTCCGAGCTGTTCCCGATTTTCAGGATCATGCTGGTGCCGGAGCTTATAGTCCTTGCGGTGGCGCTTGGTGAGGCACTGCTTTTCTGACGCAGTTCAGGAACTCCTCCTTGGACATGAACCTCCAGGTCTTCTCCACCTGGTGGACGAGCCTTACCATCAGTTCGTTTAAGGGCGCGTCGCGCCCCATGGCCCCGGCTATCTTCACAAGCTCGCCGTTCTGGTAATCCACTTCCGAAGGCTCCCCGCGCTCAAGGCTGCCAAGTATGGGCCCGTCGCAAGGCACCGGCGAAAGCGCCGCCACGGCCTCAAGGAATTTCCATGCCGCCTCCGGAAGCGGCAGGCCGAGCAGTTCGTTCAGCTTTTCCTCGTCGAAGTCCGGCAGCGCCTCTATATGCACACCCGCCTTCTTTATTATCTTCATACCTTCCCTCAGAAGCAGCACCGCCGCCTCGGCGATGTCCGGGTCGAGAAACGTCCTCTGCATACTCTCGCCGATTATCCCCGGAATACAATACGGCAGGTTAAGCAGAAGCCGCGTGCAGTTGTAATGCGCAATCTTGCTGCCAAGGCGCGCGTTGAAGGCCCTGGACATGAGTTCGAGCACCACGTCCTCGCGCCACCGGGGCGCATCGTAGGCCTTGCCGACTACCATGTAGCCTTTGAAGTTCAGGGTCACTTCCCCCGGCAAGGCGCAGTTAGCTCCTATCGTAAGGACGCATGTGACGATATTGTCGCGCGGAAACACGCGGGCGACAATCTGCTCGGTCTTCGTTCCGGTCTGTATCGTCGCGACCGTCGCCTCCCGCGAGCAGGGCAGGAGCCTCTGGGCCGCCGGGAGCGTATCGGGCACCCTGTCGGCGAATACAAGCACCTCCGGCGTAAACGGCGGATAGAGCGATGCATAAATATCGGTTGATATTTCCTTCCCGTCCCAGGTCTGGCGCATGTTTAGCTTTTTGCCTGAGATCCTGTCCAGTTTTTCCTGCGTGCCAAGCAGGCAGACGTCTTCTCCGGCCTCGGAGAGCAGGGCCGCGCAGGCGCATCCAACCGGCGTTATCCCGGATATAGCTACTTTCATAAATATTCCTTTATTACAAAAATTCCTTTACAAGCTCGAAGAGGCGCGGAAGGGGAAGCCCCACGACGTTGAAAAAACATCCGCGTATGCCCTTCACGTAAACGGAGAAAAGCCCCTGTATACCGTACGCACCCGCCTTGTCCATCGGCTCGCCCGTTTTCACATACTCCTCTATCTCTTTTTTCGAGAGCGGCTTCACGAAAACCGTCGTCCTCTCGACGGCGCTCAGGGCGCGCCCTGTCGCGGCATCCACGAGGGCGATCCCGGTCAGCACCTCGTGCGCCCTCCCGGAGACAAGGTTCAGCATACGTCTCGCCTCCGCCTTTGAGGCCGGCTTGCCAAGAATAATTCCGTCCACCACCACGACCGTATCCGCGCCGAGCACCAGCCCCTTCCCGCGCCTCGCAGCGACCGTTTGCGCCTTCAGGAGCGCCAGGCGCCTTACATGTCCTTTCGGAGATTCGCCCGGCAGGGCCGATTCGTCCGCATGGGCGGGCTCGACCCTGAAGGGTATCCCGGCAAGCTTCAAAAGCTCCCGGCGGCGCGGCGATTCCGAGGCGAGAATAATTTTTTTCATACCGCTCTCATACCCTTTCAAAAAATTCTATTACAATCCCGTTGAATTCCTCCGGACGCTCCACGTATGGCAGATGTCCCGCGCCTTCCATAATCCTAAGGCGCGCGCCCGGTATCGCGCCGGCGAATATCTCCGCGTACGAAGGAGGGATTACCCTGTCCTCGCTTCCCCAGATTATGAGCGTCGGCGCATTTATTTCTGTAAGTTCCGGCTCGACGTCCGGGATAAATCCTCCGGCCTCGTGCATGCTCTTTATCGTATCGACGGCCATTGATAATTCGTCCGAGGCCTCGGCGGACAAGGCTCCGCCGGACACCGAGACGTAATATTTTTCGATCTCGCGCAGGACTTCGTCCACCGTCATCGGCATGGCATCCGGCCTGTATACGCCGGCGGGGGAGACGAGCGCGAGCCGCTCGACAAGCCGCGGGTAGTCCGCCGCCAGCCATAGCCCGGCCCAGCCGCCCATGGAGCTTCCGAGGACGGATACGCGGTCGATTTTTAAAACCTTAAGGAATTGAGACAGGAAGCGCGCATAATCCCGGACGCTTTTGATTTCCGGGCTGCGCGCGGAACCGCCGAAGCCCGGCAGGTCGGGAGCTATTACCCTGAACCGCCCGGAGAGAGGGCCTGACTGGCGATGCCAGAGCCGTGCGGTCGCGCCCGCGCCGTGCAGAAGCAGAAGCGGCCTTCCTCCGCCGCCTTCGTAGTATCGGACGTTGCGCCCGTTTATTGTTATGTCGTATCTGGTCAAAGCGGAGGGTGTTTTATTTATTCAGAACCGCCGCCGCCTCTTTGGCGAAATACGTGATTATTATGTCCGCTCCCGCGCGTTTTATGCCGGTGAGAGACTCCATCATGGCGCGCCGGCCGTCCATCCAGCCGAGCCTTTCCGCCGCCTTTATCATGGAGAATTCGCCTGAGACGTTATACGCGGCGATGGGGTGGTCGGTATTTTCGCGCAGGCGGCAGATGATGTCGAGATACGGGAGCGCGGGTTTCACCATGATTATGTCCGCGCCTTCGTCTATATCGAGCTCCGCCTCGCGCAGGGCCTCGCGCGCGTTGGCAGGGTCCATCTGGTGGCTGCGCCTGTCGCCGTATGCGGGGGTGGATTCGGCTGCCTCGCGGAAAGGGCCGTAGAAGGAAGATGCGTATTTCACGGCATAGGACATTATCGGCGTGCCGGAGTAGCCGGAGTCGTCGAGCGCCTCGCGCATGGCGCCCACACGCCCGTCCATCATGTCGGAAGGGGCGACGATGTCCGCGCCGGCACGCGCATGGGAAAGCGCCTCCTTGCAGAGCAGCTCTACTGTCGGGTCGTTAAGTATCTCGCCGTTCTCCACGATGCCGCAGTGGCCGTGGTCCGTATATTCGCACAGGCAGACGTCCGTT
>JAJYGS010000149.1 GCA_021785055.1 Nitrospirota bacterium
AACCATTGCAGATTCTGCGCTTTTTACAGGAACGAGGACGCGCCGGAGGCATACCTCCTTTCGGACGAGGTAATATTTCAGAAAATTAAAGAGACCATCGAGGTCGGCGGCACGCAGATACTCATACAGGGCGGCCTGCACCCCGGACTGGACATATCATACTACCAGAGGCTATTCTCCGCTATAAAGAAACGTTTTCCCGTTAATATTCACGGGCTTTCGCCTGCGGAGATAAAGCATATCGCGAAGAATTCAGGGCTAACAATCAGAGAAACCTTGATTAATCTTAAAAAATCCGGGCTGGATTCGATCCCAGGCGGCGGCGCGGAGATACTTGTCGACAGCGTCCGGGGCGAGGTAAGCCCGAAGAAAATATCGTATGAGGGATGGCGCGATGTTATGCTGACGGCACAGGAGCTGGGTTTCCCGACTACCGCGACGATGATGTTCGGGAGCGTGGAGCGGCCTGAGGATATAGTCGAGCATATCTTCCGTGTGCGGGAGATGCAGGACGTGCACCACGGCTTCACCGCCTTTATCCCTTGGACATATCAGCCGGGCAACACCGAGCTTGGCGGAAAAACGGCGACCAGCGTGGAATATCTCCGTGTCCTGGCATTTTCGCGGCTGTTCCTGGATAACGTCCCTAATTTGCAGGTCTCGTGGGTCACGCAGGGAGCGGCAATGGCCCAGGCGGCGCTTCGGTTCGGAGCGAACGATTTCGGGAGCACGATGCTCGAAGAGAACGTCGTGGCCGCTGCTGGAGTAAAAAACCGTTTAGATACCGGAGACATTGTATATCTAATTAAAAATGCAGGTTTCGCCCCCGCGCAGCGCGATACCAAGTATTCGATTTTAAAGGTTTTTTAGCCTCTGTTTTAAATTTTCCTGTGTTTTCCTCGACTTAAGCCTCCAATCCACAATCTCTGTGGAAAATCTGTTGAAAACACTGTTGAAAATAAAACAATCCCTCTCCCGGTAACAGTCGGGAGAGGGTGCTTAAAATCTAAGCATCTTCAAAAAATATAAGCAATTTTTAATCTGAAAACGCTTGTCATTTAAATGACGGGGCTTTATAAAATATAAAATTTATCGTCAAAAAATTAACGGCTTGGGATTTTCACCAGCAAATCCCGCAGGGACTGGTTATCCCGGATGCCTTTGTTGATGAGCTTTGCGAGCACCCTGTCGAGCCGCTTTATCAGCTTGTTGCGGTCGGAAGTCGTTATCTTGTTCTCCGACTGTGCCTTGTAATCCGACCAGAGCACGTCGCCGGTCTTTACGTCCAGCACGTAAAGTTTAAGCGAGCCGACGACTCTGACATGGCTTCCGACGAGTTTTTTCTTAGAATCCGCCATGAAATCCAGTACCTTGGCGCCGAAGGCCACCTGCACGTCCGGATACTGCTCCATCAGCTCTTTCCGGACCTTTGCCGCGCTTTGCTTGTCGAGCGGAGTCGGAAGCCCGGTCCGGACCATTTTTACGCCGAGCCTGCCAAGTTCCATCTCGATTGAATCCCGGAATACATCCGAAACCGTCCTGTCGTTAATCTCGTAGCGCACGTTACCGCTGTAATCCGTGCGCTTTATGACCTGCTTCGGATACGCCTGAGTCCCCTGTCTTTCGTCCACGACCGGCAGAAGCGTGCCGATTAAGGGCTTCGGGATCATGGTTACCTGACCCTGGTTTGCGTCATAGGATACGTTCATCCTTTCGCCGGCGCACCCGCTAAATACAAAAGCAAGCGAAATCAATGCGGTAGCCACTGCAACCTTAAGTTTCATCTTAACTTTACCTCCTTTTGATAATCAGCCGGCCTTAAGCTCCTCGACGAGAGAAACCGGCGCCGGGCGCACCTCGATTGTCCTCGTTTCCTGCCCGGAAGATACTTCCATTGCCATGAAATCGAGCCCATCGTTATCCGAATATCTTGCCGTAATCCTTGCCGCAAGTTCGATCTCGCCTTCGGTCGGGCTGCCCCTGAAAACGGACACCGGCCCCGGAACGTCCCTCGCCCTTATTATAACCTCTCTCTCACCTGCGAGCGAAACAAGCTTCTCATTGTCCTTTTCGTTTCTTCCGACATGGAGAGTCCCCGCCGGGAACTTAAAGAACCTGCCCACCGTCAGGAGCTGTACGTCCCGCGCGTCCACCGGCTCCTCTCTTTTGTAGAGAAACTCCTTTATCCTTTTTGAGAGTATCGGGTCCGTCAGCATGCAGCCTCCGGCAGGCGTCGCGTAGTCCTTTATTCCAAATCTCTCCGCCAGCTCCATCTGCCCCCTGCGCGAGCGGCCGGATAAACCGTACAGCTTCTCCCGGTCGATAATCCCCTTTTCTTCCGGGATTGTCGGCGGCATGAGTTTCGCGCACAAGGGCCGCAGGAGAAAGCCCTTCAGCCCGGAGTCCCGCTCGACTATGCTCATCGCGTCCCTTCGCTGGGACATCGGCCTCTGGCCGAGCACCTCTCCGGAGATGATAAAGTCCGCCCCCTCCTCGATCATCAGAGCGCGCGCCTTTTTCATCATGAATATCTTGCAGTCGAGGCAGGGATTAAAGTTCTTGCCGTAGCCGTATACCGGCTTTTTTACCATCTCCATGTATTCCGGCGAGACGTCGATTATCCGGACGGAAAGACCGTATTTTTCTTTGAAATCCCCGGCGGCCTGGGCCTCTTTTCCCTTGTTTTTGTAACCGAAGAAGGGAGTGATAAAGTGCAGCGCGGTAACGTCCACGCCCTGCTCCATCACGGCCCTGGCCGCGAGCAGGCTGTCCAGCCCCCCGGAAAAAAGAGAAAAAGCTTTATGCATCGATTATTCCTGTTGTCGAAGCCCTGTCTGCGCCAATTATTTTAACATCGATTGGCCTGCCGGGGGCGGCATTTTTGCCGTTGAAGGCGACCCGGACGTAATTGTCCGTGAGTCCGGAGAATTCGCCCCCCTTTTCCTCCGCGACGACCGTCATTGTCTTTCCGATGAGCGAGCGCCTGAAGTCCAGGTTCTTGTTCTGCCCAAGTTCCCTAAGCCTCTCGCTTCTCTCGCGCTTTACGTCCCCCGGCACCGGGTCTCCCATCGCGTATGCCCTCGTGCCCTTTCTGGGGGAATAGCTGAAGACGTGCAGGTAATTTATCGGCGAGTCCTCGATGCGTTTCAGCGTCTCTTCAAAGGCGCCTTCGCCCTCGGCAGGATAGCCGACAATCACGTCCGCGCCTATGCACGAATCCGGAGCCGAAGCTTCAATATTTATTACGACCGCCAGATATTCGTTCCACGTATATCCCCGGCCCATCGATGCGAGGACTTTGTCGCTTGCGCTCTGAAGCGGCACATGGAAGTGCCGGCAGAGTTTCTCGTGCGATGCAAGCCTTATCAACTCATCGTGGATTTCCATCGGCTCGACGGAGCTTAGTCGAAGCCTCCCAAGCCCCGGCCTTTCCAGGAGCTTCAAGACAAGACCGGAAAGCCGCAGGCCGTTTAAGTCCCTTCCGTATGCTCCGAGGTGTACGCCGGTAAGCACAATCTCATAATATCCCCCGGCTATGAGTTCGTCCGCTTTTGCCAGGACGTCTTCGTGTCTCGCGCTCCGGGAGCGGCCGCGCGCATACGGGACGATGCAGTATGAGCAAAAGGAGTCGCAGCCCTCCTGCGCCTTCAGAAATGATCGGGAACGCCCGCCAACTGCTTGAGCGAAATGGGAGACTGATTTTATAACTGTAGATTCTTCGCTGCGCTCAGAATGACATACTTCCTTACGCCTACCTACGATAATATCCGGAATACCGTCGCGTTCACCGTTACCCACGACCGCATCCACCCCGTCTATTTCCTTTATGGCTTCCGGGGCAACCTGGGCGTAGCACCCGGCAACAAGCACCATGCCGCCTGGCTTCTTCGCCTTTACCGCCCGGCGTATCTCCTGGCGGCACTGGTAATCGCTCTTGCCCGTAACGGTGCAGGTAAAGATTATCTGCACGTCGGCTTCGCCCGGCGATATTGCGGCCTGCCCGCCGCTTGCGACGAGGGTCTCGCCAAGGGCCGCCGCATCGAACTGGTTAATCTTGCAGCCGAGTGATTTTATGTGGAATTTCATATTAAAACGCCAATCAGGGAATGCTTTTTCCCCTCGGTAATTTTTATCTGCACCAGCTGCCCGACAAGCTCCGGCGGGCCTTCAAAGTTCACAATCTTTCCCTGTCTTGTCTTGCCGGCGAGCCTCCGGGCGCAATGAATTGCGCCCCTGCTAAGCTTGTCCGGGCCTTCCACCAATACCTCCTCGACAAGTCCGACGCGCGCGCCTATCTTTTCCTGCATTATCTTGTCTTGGACTTCCAGTACCTTATACAACCGCTCGTCCTTGACCTTCTCCGGGAGATGGCCGGGTAATTTCAAGGCAGCGGTCATCGGCCTCCTGGAATACTTGAACGCGAATATTCCGTCGTAGCGAATATCTTCAATCGCCTCAAGCGTCGCCCGGAAGTCGTCCTCCGTCTCGCCCGGAAACCCGGCGATGATGTCCGTGGATACCGCTAAATCCGGGACGGAAGCCTTCAGTCTGTTCAGTTTTTCCATGTAATCCGCGAAGGTATATTTCCTGTTCATACAGCCAAGCACGCTGTCGGAAGCGGACTGAAGCGGCAGGTGTATCGCGTTGCAGACCTTCGGAAGATTCGCCATGGCGTCGATAAGGGAGTCTGAGAGGTCCTTCGGGTGCGATGTTACGAAGCGGATGCGGCAGAGGCCGCCGATGGTATTTATTTCCTTCAGGAGTTCCGGGAAATTGCAAATATCTTCCGATGCACCTGAAACCGGTCTGCCGGCGTCATCGTGCCCTGCGCCCTGATGCCGGTCAACCGGCCCGTACGAATTCACGTTCTGCCCAAGCAGTGTTACCTCGCGGCAACCGGATTTTACGAGTTCCTCTATCTCGCGGACAATGTCCCCAGGTCTCCGGCTCCTCTCACGGCCCCGGACGAAAGGCACGACGCAGTAGGTGCAGAAATTGTCGCAGCCGTACATTATGTTCACAAAGGAGGTTACCGCGTTCTCACGCGAAGCGGAGATTACGGCGTGTTCGTAGCCTTCGGGAAATTCCGTGGAGGCCGGTTGACCGGAATCCTCAAGCAGGGACGGGAGCCTGCCGATGTTCTGGTTACCGAACAGGACGTCTACATACGGCGCGCGCTTCAGGACGGAGTTTCCTTCCTGCTGTGCTATGCAGCCGGACACGGCGATTTTCATGGAGGGATTCTGCTCTTTGAGTTCACGGAGCTTGCCGAGCGCGCTGTAGAATTTCTGCTCTGCCTTTTCGCGGATGCTGCACGTATTGAGCAGGACAAGGCCCGCGTCTTCGAGCCTTTCGGATTCCCGGTAGCCTTCGGCTTTCAGGATACCCGCCAGTTTCTCGGAGTCATGCTCGTTCATCTGGCAGCCGAAGGTGAGGATTTTGAAGCTCTTCATCCCCTTACCCCAGCAGGTCTTTCGTCCTATCCAGAAGGTCCTGGGGCGAGAAAGGCTTAGTTATGTATTCGTCCACACCCACTTCCAGCCCCTTTATCTTGTCGGACTCCTGCCCTTTGGCGGTCAGCATAATCACGATTATGTCTTTCGTATTCGGGTCGTTTTTAAGCTGGGAGCACACCTCGTAGCCGTTCATGCCGGGCATCATGACGTCAAGGAATATAAGCGCGGGTTTCTCCTCCCGCACGATTCTCAGCGCATCGACGCCGTTTAGCGCGGTAAGGACTTCGTATCCGGCGGATTCCAGCTTGTACTTGACTATCCTGAGTATATGCATCTCGTCGTCCACTACAAGGATTTTTTTGGACATGTCGCTCCCCCGAAAATAGAATTACCGCTTCTTTACGAAAACCTTGTCGCCTCTCTTGAACCCGCATGTCCTTCTGGCGTCTCCCTGGCAGACGAATATCTCAAGGAATCCCCCGCCGTTTATTACGGCCCCCGTCTCGCCTTTCCTGAGCGCGGAATAAAACGGCGAGACCCCGCTTAACGCAAGCTGGCCCGCCTCGATTCCGCACTGCGCGTCCTGGCCGCAGAACTCCTCGATGTCGGAGGATGTTATGTTGGATATGGCGTTTCCGAACTTGTCGATGTAGACAATCTCTCCGGCCACGCCGTCGTTTTCCCTGCGCGAGCGCGGGATGTTGAAGCGCACGTAATCCGTTATCTCGTCGCCGAAATTCTCCGCCTCGATTCCTTTCGAGAGCCATGCCGCTGCGGGCGCGAATATGTCCCTTGCGTTGAATGTGCTGCCCTGCCAGGCGCCGGTCGACCGGCCCTCGCGGAAGTAGTGGCTCGCGGTGAGGTGGATTACCTTGGAGAAGCCGGGGTCGGCATAGACGAAAGAGAGAACGCCGTTGTCCGGGGCGATAAAGTAATGCCTGTCCGTTACGGCAAGCACCGGTCTCCTCTGGCTCCCCACGCCCGGGTCGATAACGACAAGATGAATCGTGAATTGCGGAAAATATTCGTATGCCGCCCCCAGCAGGTAGGCCGCAGCCCAGATGTCGTGCGACGGCACCTCGTGAGAGATATCGATAATCGAAGCGTCGGGGTTAATGCCGAGTATAACACCTTTCATCGCCCCTGAAAAATAGTCCTTGGTGCCGAAATCAGTCGTAAGCGTAATCAGGTTTTTCTTAAGGTCCATTATTGCCTCTGTGAGCGCCGCCCATCTGTTCGTATTTCTTAAAATCGAAATTAGGACTGCGGTAGTCGTCATGGCAGCCCGTGCAGACTTTTTCCTTAACATGGACAGGCGGGACGTTATAAGGATCCAGGTAATTTCCCGGCCTCTCGTAGTTGTAATGCAGTCCGCCCGCCCCGTGGCAGTTCTCGCAGGTAACGTTCTTAAGGTCCGCCCTTCCGCCCTTTGCCCTGTCTCCGTAGCCGGTGGGATAACCGTACCCGGTAACGTGGCACGGCAGGCACTCCGGGTCGTACTGGTCTCCCGTCTTTACAAGCGCGGAAAACGCCCTTGCGTGCTTAGTCGAAGACCAGTTGTGGAAACTCCTCGCATGGCATTTTTTACACTTGTCAGGCCCGGCGAAATAGCCCTTCAGGCCGGTCATATCCGTAAAAGCGAATCGTTCTTTCTTAAGCATTTGCCTGTACTCGGCCAGAAGTTCTTCGACATCCGGGTCCGGCGGGATGCCCTCGCCCAGGCGTACCGCCTTGTATTTATAGCTCTTTATCTTTTTGTTCCCGTGCCCAAGCCACAAATCGAGCCTGCCTATGAGTTTCCCCTCGTAGAACCCCTTTACGACAAGGGTATTGCCGTACCTGAGCGGTTTTTTCAGTATACCGCCGTCATCCCCGAATATTACCACGTCCGCGCCGGATTCGGCTGCGAATTTTTTCTGGTCGGAGACGCTTAGGTGCGCGAGGAGCACGACAATACCGGCCTTTTCCCGCAAGGTCCGAACCTGGCGCCTTGCCGCCTCAAGCGAGTTTTCGACCCTGAACCGCTTAAAAATGGAGGGGAACGTCCCGTAAGGGAACTTGTCGTCGATAACGCCGGTTATCCCGACGGTAAGCCGCCCGATTTTCTTTATCATGGAGCCTTGAAAGGCCGGGCCGGATGCGGTATATAGATTGGCGCAGATAAGCCTGTCGCCGGCAACCCTGGCGTTATTTTTAAGCAGACCAAGCCCGAACTCAAGGTCGTATTCGCCGGGCAGTATGGCGTCGTATCCGGAAATTTTCATCGCCTTCATAAGTACGGAGGCCTTGAGACTATAAAACGCCTTCCTGTCCTTCGGGTCGTCCAGGCCGTCGAAGAACGTATCGCCCGCATCGAGCACGAGCGTCTCGTTATTCCGGTGTGATTTTATATAGCTCGCCCTCGCAGATAGGCCGCCAAGCTGCCCGTCCGTGCAGCCGCACCGCCTTATCATCCCGCGCGTGTCGCTGGAGAAGAAAATCGTCAGGTCAGGGCTTGACGCGGCATGAACGGCAATGGGAGCGGTAAACAGCAGGAACAGGATAATTCCGAAGCCGGTCGACCGGCTAAGCCTGAACCTGGCCGATGATATGGCGCGCATGGTCGATTCCATTTTCAATCAGATACCTTTCTATCCCGGCGATTATCTCCACCGGGGCGAGCGGGTTTACGAAATTGGCCGTGCCGGCGGCCACAGCCGTCGCCCCCGCAAGCATGAACTCCAGGGCATCGGAGGCGTCCATTATGCCCCCCATGCCGATAATCGGAAGCCCCACGGCCCTATGAACCTGCCATACAATCCGCACCGCGACGGGCCTGATCGCCGGGCCGGAAAGCCCTCCGGTGATATTCGCTATCTTCGGTTTTCTGCTTTTTATGTCTATCGCCATGCCGAGCAGAGTATTTATAAGCGAGAGCGCGTCCGCCCCGGCATGAGCCGCCCTGTCCGCGAACGGCAGGACGTCCGTAACGTTAGGAGACAGCTTCGCTATTACCGGCAGGGAAGTTGCGCTGCGCACCGCCTTGATAACGTCATACGTAGCCTCCAGGTCCGTCCCGAAGGCCATCCCGCCCTTCTTCACGTTCGGGCAGGATATGTTCACCTCGACAGCATGCACGCCCTTCGCACGGTCGAGCCTCGCGGTTACGGCCTCGTATTCCTCGACGGTATTGCCGAAGATGTTCGCTATGACCTTCGTATCGAATTGAGCAAGAAACGGCAGCTTATGCTCGATAAAATTATCGAC
>JAJYGS010000167.1 GCA_021785055.1 Nitrospirota bacterium
TTATCCCCTTGAGCTATCCGGCGGGGAGCAGCAGAGGGCGGCGCTCGCGCGCGCTCTCGTGAAGGAGCCGGTAATACTCCTGGCGGACGAGCCTACTGGAAACCTCGATTACGACACCACGCAGATTATCATGGGCATCATAAAGGACATCAACGCCCTTGGGACTACCATAATCCTCGCAACGCACAACCGCGAGCTTATCGAGATGGTTCCGAGGCGTATTTTACATATCGAAGCGGGAGTGGTTACGGAATAAAGAACTTGACAGACAAGCCAATTTTTTTATAATTTGGGAAGCTTATCGCTATCAAATACAGAAACTCCACATGAAGATAACCATCCTCGGCTGCGGCACGTCTTTCGGCGTGCCGATGATTGCCTGCAAGTGCCCCGTGTGCCTGTCCGACGACACCAGGAACAAGAGGCTTCGCGCATCCATCCTGGTAACGAAGGGAGACAAAAACGTCCTTGTCGATACGGCCACGGACCTCCGCGCGCAGGCTATAGCGGGCGGTATCGAGCACGTCGACGCGGTGCTCTATACCCATCCCCACGCCGAGCACACGCACGGCATAGACGAACTCAGGCGCTTCAACTGGCTTCAGAACTCATCCATCCCCTGTTATGGAAGCCCTGAGACGCTCAAGGTGCTCCGGGACAACTTCAAATACATATTCGTCCTCCAGGGCAAGCCCGGCTGGCAGCCGAACCTTACCACGCACGAGATAGAGGAGCCTTTCGAGCTTTTCGGGATGAAGATTGTCCCCGTCGAAGTGATGCACGGCGACCTGCCGATATTCGGATACCGCTTCGACGACTTTGCGTATATAACGGATTTCAGCGAGATACCGGAGGAGTCCATGGAACTCCTTGGGGGCCTTTCCGTCATGGTGATTGAGGCGCTCCGGGTGGAGCCGCATCCCTCGCACGTGACGATTGCGCAGGCGATGGAGTATGTGGAGGCCCTGAAGCCGAAGAGGGCGATTTTTACGCACATGGCGCACGGGTTCGATTACGAGACAGTAATGAAAGAGCTGCCGCCGGGCATGGAGCTGGCATACGACGGCATGGTTATAGATACGGGGGATTGACATGACGATTACGCAGGAACGGATTCACGCGATGGCTTCGGGGTTTCAGCCTGCGAAGACAATACTTGCGGCGAACGAACTTGGGATATTCAAACTTCTGGCCGGGAAGGGCTTGAGCGCCGGCGAGGTGTCGAACGCCCTGAACCTCGACGCGGAGGCGTGCGGGATGCTCCTGGGCGCGCTTGTAGGGCTGAAGCTCCTTGAGCATAAACGAGGAAAATTCCACGACGCCCCCGACGTAAAAAAATACCTGGGAGAGGATTCGGACGAGGGCATGTCCTGCATATTAAGGCACATGAACCACCTCTACGAGTCCTGGGCCAGCCTCGACGCGGTAGTGAAAAAGGGCCGGGGGAAAATAAAAGCGGCCCCGAAGCTTCTGTCCGACAGGAAGATCAACAGGGACTTCATCTGCGGGATGTTCGAGATAGGCTATCCGACGGCGCGGAAGTTCGCAGAGGAGGTGGACTTGAAAGGCGTCGGTAAATTCGCCGACATCGGCGGCGGACCGGCAGTATATCCCATCGCGATAGGGGAAAAATATCCCGGCATAAATTTCGTCGTCGCGGACTATCCCAATACAATAAAGGTCGCGCGCGGATATGTTAAAAAATACGGCATGAGTAAAAGGGTGAAGCTTGTAGATTGCCCGTTCTTCGATACCGCCGACCTGAATATCGGGGACGGTTTCGACATGGCGCTTCTCTCCCAGGTGCTTCATGCGGCCCCGGACGGCAAGGCGAAGGGACTTCTTAAGAAGGTCTTCGGCATCCTGCGCCCCGGCGGGAAGATAATAATAAACGAGAATGCCAGAAACGACGACGCTTTTTCTCCTGCTCCGCCGCTCGTCTTCGCAATCAACATGCTTATCCAGAACGCGGGGCGGACGTTCACGGTAAGCGAGCTTAAGGGCTGGCTTAAGGAATCGGGTTTCCGTAAAGTCGGCGCCAGGAGACTTCACGAACGTTCCGTGCTCGTGGAGGGGACGCGGCCCTAAGTCAGCCGTGCAGGATTAAGTGAACGCGCTTTCGGAAAAAGACAAGAAATATATCTGGCACCCGTTTACCCAGATGAAGGACTGGGAGGCGGAGGAGCCGCTCGTAATAGCGCGAGGCCGCGGCAACTACCTCTACGACACCGAAGGCAGGCGCTACTTCGATGGCGTATCGTCGCTCTGGGTGAACGTCCACGGGCACGGAAGAAAAGAGATTGACGATGCGGTGATAAAGCAGGTAAAAACCCTCTCCCATTCGACGTTCCTCGGTCTTTCCCATCCGCCGGGCATCCTCCTTGCCGAGAAATTAATAAATATCGCCCCGAAGGGGCTCAGGCGCGTTTTTTATTCCGACAACGGCTCTACAGCCGTCGAGATAGCCCTTAAGATGGCCTATCAGTACTGGAAGCACAAGGGCTGCGACAGGCCCCTTTTCCTGAGTCTGAAGGAGGCCTATCACGGCGATACCATCGGCTCCGTCAGCATGGGTGGGATGGAGCTTTTCCACGAGATTTTCAGGCCGCTCCTGTTTAAAACCGTCAAGGCGCCGGCCCCGTTCTGCTACAGGTGCGGTCTTGGAAAAGAAAAAGATTCCTGCGGCATGGCCTGCGCCGATGAACTTGAGAGACTGATGCGTGAGAACGGGGGCAAAATCTCGGCGCTTGTAATGGAGCCGCTCGTCCAGGGCGCGGCGGGAATGTTTGTGCACCCGGAAGGCTATCTCAGGCGCGCGCGGGAGCTTTGCGACAAGTATAACGCCCTGCTCGTGCTCGACGAAGTGGCGACGGGTTTCGGCAGGACTGGTCAACTGTTCGCATGTCAGCACGAGAACGTATCTCCGGACATCCTCTGCCTCGCAAAGGGCATAACCGGGGGATACCTTCCACTTGCCGCCACGTTGACGACGGAAGAAGTCTACGAGGTGTTCCTGGGAGATTATGCGCAGTTCAAGACCTTCTTCCACGGCCACAGCTATACCGCGAACCCTCTTGCCTGCGCCGCCGCCCTGGCGAACCTGGAGGTCTTTGACAAGGACGGGACATTGCAGCATATGCCGGAGAAGGAGTACGCGCTCTCCGAGGGGCTTGAGATGATAAAGAAACTCCCGCACGTCGGAGACGTGCGCCGAAAGGGGTTTATGGTCGGCATAGAGCTGGTGAAAGACAAAAAGACGAAAGAGCCTTATCCTCCGGCTGAGAAGATTGGCATACGGGTAATAACCGAGGCGAGGCGCCTGGGGCTTATAATCCGGCCCCTGGGGAATGTCGTAGTGCTTATGCCGCCGCTTTCCTCGACGCTCAGGGAACTGAAAAGAATGACGGAGATTACGCGCAAGGCGATTATATCCGGGACCGGATTTTAAGCGCCCTGCCGGGGGTTCATTTGGGACTTTCGGCGCCGCGCCCCTGCCGTTCCTGAAAGAAATTAAGCCGCGCGCCGCGCCTGTTTGAGCCCATTGGCGTGCCGAGAATATTCTTCTGCTTCATCACTCCCTGACCTGCGTATTCCGGCTCCTGAAAGACTATGTTTGACGTATCCCAGAATGCCGTGAGGACCTTCGGGCCGAACGGGAAATCCCTTAAGGGACTCCCAGTGGGAATGACTACCTTCGAGAGCGAAATACCGATTTTCGATATGAAGTGGTTCTGCAGGTAAACGACGTTGTTTCCCTTCATGCACAGAAACGGGAGCGTGCCCGTGAACGGTATGTTCTGGAGCATCGGACGCATCTTTATCTGCACCAGGGCGCCCTCTTCCGAGCCTACCTTCAGCGTGACAAGCCGGTCGCTTCCGCCCCACGAGAACGAGCCGCACGAACAACCTTGATGGGCCGGGTTCTTGTCCATGCAGAAGTGGTCTATAAAAAAGCCTTTTTTGTCTCCGAACCGGACGTATGACGGCATAATGCCGAATTCGCTCACAAAATTCCCGCCCCGGCTCCCGTATCTGGCGGCGTAGATCCCGCCCAGGGTAAAGCCGGGAACTATCTCCGCAACCTTGAGCTGCTCCGGCACCTGGTCTTTTACTTTCCTTACGGGGACCAGGTAGAGTATTATCATGCAGAGCGATTTCACGACACCTCTTTTTCAAGCAAGTCGTAGAGTCTGTCCCGTTCCTGTTTTAATTCATTATACCACCGCGTAATGGCCGTAAGCTCATTAAAATCTGTATAAACCGCCGGAATCGCAAGTTTTTCCTCAGCCGCTTTCATATCGTTTTCGAGCGATTCGATGTCCCTTTCCAGTTCAAAAATCCGTTTTTCCTTTAATTTTAAATCTCTTTCCCTTTTCTTTTCAAGCGCTTGTTTTGATTTTCGCTCCTCCCACGCGGCGCGGCCTTCGGCCTCCTGATGGGATTGTTCCTCCTGCGCCGCCCGTTTTTTTTCAATCGCGTATGAGTAGTTACCCCAGTATTCCGTAAGGCCGGATCCTTCGAGGTCATAGGTCTTGTCCGAGAAGCTGTCGAGGAAATAGCGGTCGTGCGAGACGGAGAGCACTGTGCCGCCGAAGCCTTTTAACGCCTCTTCCAGGGCCTCGCGCGAGGGTATGTCCAGGTGGTTCGTAGGCTCGTCCAGGACAAGCAGATTGGCCCCCGCGAGCGCCGTTTTTGCCAGGGAAAGGCGTCCCTTCTCCCCGCCGCTCAAGTCGGATATTTTTTTCTGTGTGCTGTCCCCGGAGAATAAAAACGCGCCCAGCAGGTCCCGTATCTCCTGCTCAATGGCCAGCGGTTTGGCCGACCAGAGCTCGTCCATGACGGAATTCGTCTCCGTAAGGCCCTCAAGCCCCTGCGCGTAATACGCCGCCTTGACGCTCGGAGAGATGTATATATCGCCTTTGTCCGGCTTTGTTTCTCCCATTATTATCTTCAGAAGGGTGCTCTTGCCCGCGCCGTTCCTGCCGATTATCCCTGCCCTCTCGCCGCGCCTGATTGTGAGGGATATGTCATTGAGGACGACTTTGCCCCCGAACGACTTCGATACTCCCTCGGCCTTGATTACGGTATCGGACGAGCGCCTTGTCTCCGTCCAGCCGAAGGAGAGCGTGGCCGCGGCTTCCCTGGGTTTGTCGGGCAGGTTGAACCTATCGAGACGCTTCTCGCGCCCCTTGGCCTGGCGGGCGTTCTGCCCTGCGCGCATTCGGTTTATGTATTCCTTTTCCTTCTCAAGGCGCGCGGCCATCAGGTCGTAGTGCCTCTGTCTGTCCGCCGTCCTTTTTTCCTTCTCCATCCTGTATGCGCTGAACCCGCCGTTATATTCCTCGGACAGGCCGCGGTCTATCTCCACTATGCGCGTGACGACGCGGTCGAGGAAATAGCGGTCGTGCGAGACGACGAGGGCGGCTCCGGGATATGTCTTCAGGAACTCCTCCAGCCAGAGTATCGCCGGGACGTCCAAGTGGTTCGTAGGCTCGTCGAGCATGAGCAGGTCGTTCTTGGCAAGCAGGGTTTTCGCAAGGAAGAGACGGGTGCGCTGGCCGCCGCTCAGGGTGGAGATTTTTCTGTCGAACTCGCTTTTATCGAATCCGAGGCCCGTCAACGCCCCCGTGACAAGGTTGTCATAGGCATATCCGCCGCACTTTTCAAACTCTTCCTGGAGCAGGCCGTATGCTTCGAGGGCGGGCAGACCGGCCTCGGAAAGCGTGGTTTCGGCTTCACGAAGCCGGCGCTTCAGGGAAAGGACGTCAGGCCTCGCGCGGAGCATTTCATCCAGCAGGGAGTTTCCATCTTTGTAGGCGGCCTCCTGTTCGAGGTAGCCAATCTTCGTCCCCCTGGAGACGGCAATCTCGCCCTCGTCGGGGGCCGTCCTGCCGCTTATAATGTCGAGCAGGGTAGTCTTACCGCTCCCGTTCCTGCCGATAAGGCCGACCTTTTCTCCGGGGGAGACGGTAAAGGAGACGCCTTTCAGTGTCTCTCTCGCGCCCCAGGACTTTTTTATATCTTTCAGGGATAGCAGACTCAACTTATTAAATTCCTTTGCCGTTTTTTACTTAAATGCAGCCCTAATAAAAAAGGCGGGCATTTGCCCACCTTGCTTACCCTTTTAACGGAAAATTTCAAATGCCTTTATTAAGCTTTTACCTCCAGCTTTTTCAACCTCTGGCCAAGCGAGGATATATCGGAGGTATTGATAATAATTCTTTTATCCAATCGTTCGTGTTCCTGCTCGTTATTCATGTTATCCCGCTTTCTTCCCTCTTGAATACCCTGAAAACCCTCTATAATAAGATCGAGCTTGTGATGCACTTCTTCTATGAGAATGCCTGTATGTCGTTTGGTTTCTTCTATAAGGTCAGTGGTATATTGTTTGGTTTCTTCTATAAGGATGTCGGTATGATGAATCGCCTCTTCTTTTGCAGAGATTATTTTACTCTCAAGGTTCGTGTTCACTTGAGCGATTTCACTATGTATCCGTTCTAATTGTTTACCGAAGAAATCGACGAGCTCTTTGTAATTATTCTCCGCCATCCCGCCCCCCGTGCTATGCGGCCTTAACCGCCTCCGTTCACCCCTTCGACTATACATCAGGCATGGACCGGTGTCAACGGCAATTCGCTTCTAATAATTACTCCGCTTCTCCGGCGTCAATATTCCTGCTGCTCGGTCCTGTCCTCGAAGCGGGCGTAGCGGGAGATGAATGTCAGGTTTACCTCGCCGGTGGGGCCGTTTCTTTGTTTTCCGATGCTGACGGTCGCCTTGCCGCGCCTCCCGCAAATGCACGGGGCGTCGGGCTGGCACTCGCAGCGCTTGTAGAACTCTTCCCTGTATATGAACATTATCACGTCCGCGTCCTGCTCTATCGCTCCGGACTCCCGGAGGTCTGCCAAAAGCGGCTTTCTGTCCGTTCGCAGTTCCACGGCGCGGTTAAGCTGCGAGAGCGCGATGACGGGGCAGGCAAGCTCCTTCGCCAGCCCCTTCAGGGAGCGGGAAATATCGGATATTTCCTGCTGGCGGGACTCCACGTTTCCGTAGCCGCGCATAAGCTGGAGGTAGTCTATTATCACGAGCCCCAGGCCGTGCTCGCGTTTGAGTCTTCTGGCCTTCGCCCGCATCTCAAGGACGTTCAGGCCGGAAGAGTCGTCGATGAAAATGGACGCCTCGGACAGCTCTCCGGCGGCGGTAGTGAGCGAGTTCCAGTCGCTTTGTGCCAGGTGCCCCGTGCGGACTTTTTTGCCGTCTATCCGGGCCTCGGAAGACAGCATCCGGAGTACAAGCTGTTCCTTCGACATTTCGAGCGAGAATATGGCGACTGGAAGTTTGTCCTTTATGGCGACGGTCGCGGCGATGTTCAGGACGAAGGCCGTCTTGCCCATCGACGGACGTCCGGCGACGATTACGAGGTCGGAGGGCTGAAGTCCCGCCGTCATCTCGTCGAGCTCCTTGAAGCCCGTCGGGACGCCGGTAATCATCTCCTTGCGGTTGTAGAGGGACTCGATCATCTCGAAGCTGTCCTTGATGACCGCCTTTATGCCGAAGAAGGACGGTTTTATCTTCTTCTCGGCGATCTCGAATATAGTCTTCTCCGCGTCGTCCAGGAACTCGTCCACGTTCTTTGTGTCCTCGTAGCCCCTGCTGACGATGGAAGTGGCGGAGTTTATGAGGCTCCTCAGGATGGATTTCTCCCGGACGATCTTGCAGTGGTATCGGATGTTCGCGGCGTTCGGGACGGACGAGAGCAGGTTCGATATGTATGAAAGCCCGCCCGCTTTTTCGAGTTCTTCCTTCCTGCGGAGGATTTCCGGGAGGGTAATCAGGTCGATTGCCTCGCCTTTGTCGGCAAGGTCTATCATTGCAATGAAAATCCTCCTGTGCGCCTCCTTGTAGAAGTCGTCCGGCATGATAAGTTCGAGCGCCTTGTCTATGGAGGTATTTTCAAGCAGAATAGCGCCAAGGATGGACTGCTCGGCGTCGAGGTTCTGTGGGGGCTTCCTTAAAAGCAGGCTCTCTTCGACGGACATGAAGACTCCGGAAATAGAAAAACATGTCATTCCGAGCGAAGTCGAGGAATCTACCTTTGACTTTTAAAGAAAATCAACTGTAGGTCCCTCCGCTCCGGTCGGGACGACAGCAAATTATATAATGGAAATATCGGCAGGGGAATATTAGCAGATTGAAGGATTAAAAACAAGGGGCGCAATAAAATTGCGCCCCTGCAATTGTAACTGTCCGATTTATCGGGCGATTTTACTCCTCTTTTTTCTCCACCCTGACCGTAACGCCGGCCGTGACGCCGCCGGAGAGCTTTACCTGGGCCTTATATTCGCCGAGCCTCTTTATCGGCTCGTCTAAGTGAATCTTGCGCCTGTCGATCTCTATGCCCTGCTCTGTCAGGGCACCGGCTATCTCCATGGACGTAACGGAGCCGAAGAGCTTGTCCTCTTCGCCCGCCGCATGGAAAAGCGTCACGACGGCCTGGTCCAGCTTCTGGGCGAGGGTGGCGGATTCCTTCTGGACCTTCTTTATCTTGTCCGCGACGAGGCGCTTTGCGTG
>JAJYGS010000159.1 GCA_021785055.1 Nitrospirota bacterium
CGGGCGGGAACGCGGCAGGAAAGGGAATCCGTTTTTACCCGGTTTGAAAAGAATGTTATTTTTATCATTGGGGGGGCGGTTTTGAAGCCCCCTTTTTTGTTAAGAGTTTCCTTTTTATGGCTTGACAAAAGGGCCGCTTGAATTTAAAATCTGCTCCTGCACGGACGTAAAGGCGCGTAGCTCAGGGGGAGAGCGCTTGCTTGACACGCAAGAGGTCGGCGGTTCGAAACCGCCCGCGCCTACCACTAACTGCACGAAAAGGCTTGACAATGTCACCTGTTTGCTGGTAATGTATGAAGCATAGTTGAGGGGCGCCGGGAGGGGGATTTATTTTATTGACTTTGGGACACTTTCAGTTGTAAAACTCGTAATTTCGCCGGGGCGTCATTGAAGGATATTCCTTCTATTGATGCCTTTTTTAATTTCGGAGAATAGCTCCAAGATGCTGATTACTCTGCCGGACGGCACTAAAAAAGAAATAACCTTCGATTCTCCCGAAGGCAAGGAAATCTACCGCCACAGCGCGTCGCACATCATGGCCCAGGCGGTTAAAGACCTGTTCCCTGCGGCTAAGGCAACGATAGGCCCGGCGATCGAAGACGGCTTTTACTACGACTTCGACTTCGAGAGAGGCTTTACGCCGGAGGACCTCGAAAAAATCGAAGGCCGGATGTCTGAGATAATCAAGGCCAACAAGCCGTTCGTCCGCAAGGAGATGTCCAGGGCGGATGCCGTAAAACTATTCACGGAGATGGGCGAGCCTTACAAGGTGGAAATCATAAACGAACTGGAAGCCGACACCGTCTCCCTTTACGACCAGGGCGGCTTTATCGACCTCTGCCGCGGCCCGCACGTCCCGTCAACCGGCTATATAAAGGCATTCAGGCTCTTAAGTTCCGCTGGCGCATACTGGCGCGGGGACGAGCATAACCGCATGCTCCAGCGCATCTACGGCACCGCCTGGGCGGACAAATCGCAGCTTAAGGCCTACTTAGACCGCCTTGAGGAAATAAAAAGGCGCGACCACAGAAAGCTTGGGAAAGATCTGGAGCTTTTCTCTTACGAAGAAGAAACCGGGCCCGGACTTATACTCTGGCACCCGAAAGGTGCGGTAGTGCGGCGGGTGATTGAAGACTTCTGGAAGGCGGAGCACGTAAAAAGCGGATACGAGCTTGTCTATACGCCGCACATGGCGAAGCTCGACCTCTGGAAGAAGAGCGGTCACTGGGACTTCTACCGCGAGAGCATGTATTCCCCGATGGAGGTGGAAGGGCAGGAGTACGAGATTAAGCCCATGAACTGCCCGTTCCACATAGCGATATACAAATCGAAGATGCGCAGCTACAGGGAGCTTCCGATACGCTGGGCCGAGCTTGGAACGGTGTATCGTTTCGAGCGCTCCGGCACGCTCCACGGACTTATGCGCGTGCGGGGCTTTACGCAGGACGACGCGCACATATTCTGCACGCCGGCACAGATAGAGGACGAGATATTCAAGGTGCTGGACTTTACCCTGTTCGTGCTCAAGACCTTCGGTTTTTCCGATTACGACATATATCTCTCGACCCAGCCGGAGAAGTCCGTCGGCGCTCAGGAGAACTGGGACAGGGCGACTGAAGCCCTGAAGAGCGCACTGGAGAAAAAGGGACTTAATTACTCCATTGACCCCGGCGAAGGCGTATTCTATGGGCCCAAGATAGACATAAAAATAAAAGACGTCCTTGGGCGCTCGTGGCAGTGCACGACGGTACAGGTGGACTTCAACCTCCCTGAGCGCTTCGGGGTGGAATATATAGGAGAAGACGGCGTCGCCCACCAGCCGATAATGATTCACCGCGCGCTGATGGGTTCTCTTGAGAGATTCTTCGGCGTGCTGATAGAGCATTACGCAGGGGCCTTCCCCGTGTGGCTCTCGCCGGTGCAGGCGGTGGTCTGCACGATTACGGACAGGCAGGAGGCATACGCAAAGCAGGCCGTGGATGAGCTTAAGGCCGCCGGCATTCGTGCGGAGGCGGATATAAGGAACGAGAAAATAGGCTTTAAAATACGCGAGGCGACCCTCCGGAAGATACCGTATATACTCGTAGTCGGGGACAAGGAATCGGAAGCCGGAACGTTGGCTGTGCGGCTGCGGGACGGGAAAGATTTAGGACCGATGACGAGGGCGGATTTCATGGAGAGAATTTTGATTGAAAACAACACAAAAACCGACAGGGGGTGATAGGTCATAGGAAAACCTACGACGAGGATTAACCGCGAGATTCGCGTGCGGGAGGTAAGGGTCATAGCGGACGATGGCGCGCAGCTGGGCATACTGCCGATATTCGATGCCGTCCGGGCAGCGGAGGAACGCGGGCTGGATTTGGTGGAGGTTGCCCCGCAGGCGGAACCGCCGGTCTGCAAGATTATGGATTTCGGCAAGTATAAGTACGAACAGGCCAAAAAGGCCCACGAGAGCAAGAAACACCAGAAGATAATACAGCTCAAGGAAGTCAAGATGCGCCCCGGCACGGACGTTCACGACTATAACTTCAAGCTCAATAACGCAAAAAGGTTCCTTGGCGAGGGAAACAAGGTGAAGGTTACGGTAGTTTTCCGGGGCAGGGAGATGGCGCATACCGATCTTGGGAAGGCGCTCTTGGACAAGGTGGTGACGGACATCCAGGAGGCCGGCAATATCGAGCAGATGCCGAAGCAGGAGGGCAGGGCGCTTTCGATGGTAATCGCCCCAAAGTCTTCTTGACAAAGGTTTATTAATGGTGTAACCTGCTCACTCTCGGCGTCGGAAAGGGAATCAAATTTCCTTATCCGGCGCGGCGGCCTTATTACATAAAAAGACGACGAGGGGGTAGTATATTATGGCTGGCTATAAGCTTAAGACGCACAGGGGCGCGGCGAAAAGGTTCAATTTCACCGCCAAGGGCAAGGTGAAGAGGGATATGGCCTTCGGAAGCCATCTCCTGACTTCCAAGTCTGCGGGCAGGATGCGCAAGCTGTCCAAGGTCTCCTATGCGGACAAGACCAACGAAACGATGCTTAAAAGGCTTCTTCCTTTCAAATAGCCGGGAGACCGGCGGCGGGCCGACGTCGGGGCCGCGTTAATGTTTACAGGAGATATGTCATGCCGAGGGTAAAAAGGGGATTTAAAGCCAGGAGGCGGAGGAGCAAGGTCCTCAAACTGGCGAAAGGCTACTACGGCGGCAGAAGCCGCCTTTTCAGGACGGCCACGGAGGCGGTAGACCGCGGCCTTAAATACGCTTACAGGGACAGGCGCGCAAAGAAAAGGACGTTCCGGGGCATCTGGATAGCGCGCATAAACGCGGCGGCAAGGATGAACGACATATCTTACAGCCAACTGATGCACGGCCTGAAACTCGCCGGCATAGAGCTGGACCGCAAGGTATTGGCCGAAATGGCGGTGTCCGACCCTGCCGGGTTTACGAAGGTCGCCCAGAGCGCTAAGGAATACGCTAAAGCCTCCTGAATATACTTTACAGGATTACTCAAATACCTGCGTTCCAGCCGGAGTCGGATGATGGGCGCAGGTATTTTTATTTTCAAGCGAGGGGATAAACGGCAGGAAACGAGAGGTGTGTTATGTCTTATCTGGAGAAGAAACTGACCGGTGAGTGGGCCAAACAGGTTATTCCGGAAAAGAGCAGGCTTATAAGCGCTATAATTTTCGACCTTCAGGAGAAGGGCCGGGAGATAGCGGTGGAGATCGACGGCAAGGACTACAAAAGCCTCAGCGATTTCCTGAAAGAACATGCCTTGGGCAACACCTCCTTTGTCAGGCTCGAAGGCAAATCCACGATTGAGGGCGAAATAGTCGTTCTGCACGACTGCCCGCTCCTTAAACTTCTCAGTTCTCTCCAGGGGCCCGACGGGAAGCTTCCCGCCCATTTCCGAAAAGTTGAAGAGAAGTACAAGGATATATACAAGAACAAGGGCGCCATACTCCACCCGTTCTGCATAGTGCACCAGGTAATCCGCTCCGTCATCGGCGAACATACCAGGGTAGGCGGCAAAGCCGTCGCAGTCTATCAGATTGCGTGCAGGTCCGTAAGCGGCAGGGTGGTATACGCCAACGAAGGCATGTCGAGGATAAACTTCTCGAAGGAAGAAGTTGACGAAAAGATTGACGGACAGGCCTGCATGTATCTCCTGAAGCTGTAATCCATTGAATCCCGTAAGCGCTCTTAAGTGTCGGTCTTACGAAGAGGATATTGTCGAGGGCGCCATAAGGAAGGCCGTGGGCCTGCTCGGCGGGATGGAGAGGTTTGTCCGGCCCGGTGAGCGTGTCCTGCTAAAGCCCAACATGCTTGCGGCCAAGGCTCCTGACAAGGCTGTTACGACCCATCCGGAGGTTGTGCGCGCGGTTGTCCGGCTGGTGCGGGATGCCGGGGGAATCCCTTCGATAGGCGATTCCGGCGCCATAGGCTCGTTTAGGAAAATTGCCGAGGTTACCGGTATCGCGGATGTCGCCAGTGAGGAGGGGGCGGCTTTATTGGAGCTTTCCGAAGCGGAAGAGGTCGAAGGTTCCGGCACATTCAGGCATTTCGAGATTTCAAGGGAAGCCCTTCATGCGGACGCTGTAATAAACCTCCCCAAGGCCAAGACGCACGGCCAGATGCTCCTTACGCTCGCGGTAAAGAACCTTTTCGGATGCATCCCGGGCAGGCGGAAGGTCCAGTGGCATTTGAACGCCGGCGTGGACATTGGCGCCTTCGCCGCAATGCTCGTCGAACTGCACGGCTTAATAAAGCCGCGGCTGTCGGTCGTGGACGCCGTCGTCAGCATGGACGGAAACGGCCCCGGCAGCGGCAGGCCGCGTGAAACGGGCTTTATAATGGCCGGAGAAGACGCCTTCGCCGTCGATTACATGCTTTGCAGGTTCCTCGGAGTGGAGCCTTTCATGCTCCCGACGCTTAAGGCCGCGCGCGAAAAGGGGCTTTTTCCGGAGGCGCCCGAGATCGGGCTTCTCGGCGATTTTCATGCGCCGGAGGACGCCGGAATCAGGGATTTCAAGCTCCCGCCGGGGACGCATCTCGAATGGACTATCCCGGAGACGGCAAGACGGCTCCTGAAAGACGCCCTTACGACCAGGCCAAGGGTGGACGAAGTGAAGTGCAGGCTGTGCATGCTGTGCGCCCAGATGTGTCCGGCGAAGGCCATGAAAGGGCTCGATGCCGGAATCAAAATAAACTACCGCAGGTGCATCCGGTGCTTCTGCTGCCAGGAAATCTGCCCCTACGGCGCAATAGACATAGCCCAGGGCTGGCTGCTTAAATACCTCAGCTGATTATCTTTACGTAAATCTCCGCCGCGATGTCAAGGTCGAGGGCCAGTTCCGTCTCCCCCGCCCTGATAACGAACGCGGGCCTTTTCTGGTGCAGGACGATATCCGTGCCGGGCACGATGCCGAGGGTGGAGAGCCTGTCCATCCTGCCGTGGTCCCTGGGCGAAATAAACGTTATGCGGGCACGGTTTCCAGGCTCCAGGTCCTTCATCGGCATAACGAGCGGACGCATGTGGTGCGCGAGCTTCTTGCAGCAACTGCCGCGGGGGATTGGCTTTCCGTGGGGACAGGAGGGCGGGTGCCCAAGGAAAGAACAGACGGAGTCCGTAACGTCCGGGCTCAGGATATGCTCGAACTGGCATGCGGAGTTTTTT
Organism: Nitrospirota bacterium; assembly: GCA_021785055.1. Lineage (GTDB taxonomy): Bacteria > Nitrospirota > JACRHJ01 > JACRHJ01 > JACRHJ01 > JAKAHE01. Next base: position 5,674 of record JAJYGS010000159.1, read on the forward strand.
ATCTCCATGGGCCCAAGCGCGAAAACCTCCGAGAGCAATGTTTCCGCGAGCCGTTTCCTTCGTATTATGTTCCTTGCGGCATCCCTCCCGCGCTCGCTTAAGGATACATAATCGCCGTCGAGGAGTATATCCCCCCTGGCCGCCATATCCCCTACGACGACTTCCGCCCCGGCATTGTTTTCTATGTATCCCTCTTTTACGGCGAGAGCGAAGACCGACAGCCTGTCGGTTTTTTTCCCTTTTCCCGTCTCTTCCAGCATCCAGAGGGATTCCAGGAATTCGTCCCTTGTCTCTCCGGTTACGATGAAGCCGGCATCCTGCTCCTTCTCATGCGGCATATAAATATTCTCCTCTCTATTCATTTAAGCGTTACTCCCAGGAAACGCAGGCTGAAATTGAGCGCGGAGCCTATCAGTATGGCGAACGGAAAAACAAAGGCCATCATCGCCACGGCGGACTTCAGCCCACGCTCCTTAACCGTTACGAAGAACTGCGCTATGCAGGGCACGAAAAGCGTAATCGTCACCACGCTCACCAATACCTGCACCGGGGTGAGCTCTCCCGCCTTCTGCATCGCATAAAGCCCGGCGGCCCCGTAGTCCCGGCGCAGGAAGCCGATGAGGAAGGCCGCCGTCGCCTTCTCAGGCAGTCCCAATAGCCCCACTATTACGGGGGACGCGATTTTTTCTATCAACCCCAGGAGCATAAGCTTGTCCGCGGTAAAGAGTATAAGCGTGCCCAGGACGAAAAGCGGCACAGCCTCCTTTAAATACCACTCGATCCTGCCCAGGGTCTTGTTCAATATGTTCTTTAGCTTGGGCGCCCGCACCGGCGGAAGTTCCAGTATGAAATCCGACGGCTCGCCCTTGATAATCTTCGACGAGAGGTAGCCTATCAGGAAGAGGACGAAAAGAAGCACAAGCGCCCAGATAATAGTCGCCTCGCCGGATATGCCGGCAAGCATTCCCATTATCACGCCGAGCTGGGCGGAGCAGGGAATTGCCAGCGCCAGGAGTAGCGTTACGATGACGCGCTCCTTTTTCGTCTCCAGTATCCTCGTTGTCAGCGTGGCCATGGTGCAGCATCCAAGCCCAAGCACCATCGGAAGGACGGCCTTGCCGTTCAGGCCTATAAGCCGGAACAGGCGATTGACCATTATCGCCAGGCGCGGCAGGTATCCGGAGTCTTCCAGTATTCCGAACGCCATGAAAAACGTTGTGGTTATGGGCAAGACTATCGCTATGGAGTATGTAACCGCCATCGTTACAATCCCGTACTGGCCGACGAAAAGCTCCCTCAAAAACTGCGCCGGCACGTAGTCGAACAGGCGTATGACGACCGGGTTTATCCATTGATTGAATACAGTTTTCTCCATGAAGTCTACCAGTATCCCCGCGCCGAAAACCCCGACGAACTCATACATGAGATAAAGTACGACGAGCAGCACCGGCAGGCCCCAGAGCGGGTGCATCGTGACGGCGCCGAGCCACTGTCTGAAACCCCTCCTGGCGTCCTTCACGCGGGACTGGCAGGACTTTACAATCTTGTCCACCGCCAGGAGCCGCTTCCTGTTTATGTAATATCCCAGCGGCTCAGGATACTGCGCCTGGAGATTGTTTACTATCTCTTCCAGGGCGTCTATGGAGGCGTCCGGGATGAGGCTGTGCAGCCAGCTCCTGAGGCTCAAGTCCCCGCCTATGAGCATGAGGGCCAGCGAGCGTTTCGATATTTTCGCATCCGGAAGGAGCGGCTCCATTTCCTTTATCGCGTTCTCCACCCTTTCTCCGAAGGCAACCGAAAGAGTGGAATGCCGGGGCGTCTGGCATACCTCCTTCAGCTTCGTTATGCCTTTTTTCCTCGTGGCGACTGTGCTGACGGTATCGACGCCGATGCTTTTGGACAGCGCGGCCAGGTCTGTCGTAATCCCCAGGTCCTCTGCCTCGTCCGCCATGTTCAGGGCCATCACAAACGGCACGCCCATCTCGGAGAGCTGGAGGCTGATGAGCAGCGAGCGGCGGAGGTTCTTCACGTCAGCCACCTGTATTACCGTATCGAAATCCTCGTGCAGCAATATGTCGCGGGTTACCTGCTCGTCCTCCGACATGGGAAGAAGGCTGTTTACCCCCGGCGTGTCCGTAACGACATACTGAATCCCCTTGATTGTGGCATTGCCGGTGGATACCTCGACCGTAGTTCCGGGATAATTGGATACCGTGGCGTATTTGCCGGTAAGGTTGCCGAATATAACGCTCTTGCCGACATTAGGGTTGCCGACGAGCAGAAGCTTTCTAAGGCCTTTCGCGGTCATTTAAGTAAAACCAGTCCTTTCCATATTAGAGAACATGATAATCAATTTCAATTATCGGGCACTAAAAAAAGCTGCCTGATCAGGCCGTCCGGCACGAAGTGCAAAGGCCGTAAAGCTCCATCTTGTGGTCCTCCACGGAGAAGCCGTGCCTCTGCGCCACTTCCTCCTGAAGCTTTTCGATGAGAGGCTCCTTGAACTCCACGATTTTTCCGCAACGGGTGCAGATTAAATGGTCGTGGTGCCGCGCCGTATCTTCTTTTTCAAACACGCCCTGAGAGTCTTCGGCGAACCGGCGCTCCTTGGCCAGGCCGGCCTCCTTGAGGAGCTTCAAGGTGCGGTAGACCGTCGTAAGCCCTACGCCGGGGTAGGAGCGGGACACCTTTATGTAAAGCTCTTCCGCGCTGATATGGCCGTCTGTGTCGAAAAACACCTGGGCTACGGCCTCGCGCTGGCGCGTGATTTTAAGGCCCTTGTCGGCGAGATATTTGTTTAAGTCGGCTATTCTTTTGTTCATAATGGCCCCGTTGTTTGCGGTTCGAGTCCGAAGCCGGTCTACCG